>JAUVRU010000119.1 GCA_030597485.1 Anaerolineae bacterium | reverse complement strand
GGGGGGGGAAGCGCGGAAGCGGCAGGCGCAGCGGGGGTAAGCGGCGGTCTGACGCGTACCCTGGCATGGGTGATGGGCGGGGGGCGGATGGCGGCGGGGGGGGCTTTCCTGTCTGTGGCCCAGCTGGGTGCATTTACCTACGGTATCATCGCCGGCCGGGGATGGGTGTGTATCGCTCTGGTGATCTTCGGCAACTGGGATCCGGTGAAAGTGATGTGGGGCGCATTGCTCTTTGCCGGTGTCTTCGCGTTGCAGTTGCGGTTGCAGCTCACCGGACTGCAACTGCCATACGAGGTATTTCTGGCCCTCCCATACCTGGTGACCATCCTTGCTCTAGCCATCGCGGGGCGCAATGCTAGCTACCCGGCGGCTCTGCTCAAGCCCTACAAGCGGGAGTGAGTGGGGTGGGGCGTCTTCGCGTTTCTTCCTGGCGGTGCCGGCCGTCTTGGCGTCGGCGAGGATGGGCGATGTTGGGCCACTACCGTCCGTGGCCGGGCAAGCCTATGTGGCTGATGTCGACGCCGAAAGTGATGAAATGAGTCAGCGGGCGGGACGTTTTGTCCTTGTCTCGCTGACTCGTCGTTTCTGTTGATTCGTGATGAGCGGATGGTTGGCTGAGATTCAGGCGGAGTGCGTCGGGCGTGTCGCCTTCGAGGTGTTGGCCGAAGACCAGACGGCGGCTGTGATAGGCACCACGTCGCAAGGTGTCTTCGTCCGATCCGCCTCGGGGTGGGTCATTTTTTGTTCGTTTGATGCCTATCGGGGTCCCCTCACCGTCACGTTCGCTGAACCGCCGGATCAACTGCGGCTGACTCAGCCGGGCTCGTCGGCGGGGATATCGTCGGGCAGGTTGATGTTTCCTGCCATCGGAGTGTCGATTCTAGCCCAGCAGGGGGCTGTCTGGCAGCCGGCTCCTGTGAGCAGTGCACCCCGGCCGGTGCCGGAGCAGCTGGGCACATTGGACTATCTGGCCCGAGAAGCCGTGGGTCGCAGGAGGGATGTGGGGTTCAGCGCCCTGTTGCCGCATCTGCTGGGGCTGCCCGAGCCTGGCGACATCCATTGGGATCAGGAAACGGTGCTCCAGAGTGTGCTTCTGGTGCGACGGGCATTGTGGGAGAGGGACGTGTCTGCAGTGGTGGACGGGCTTTCCGGTCTGCTGGGAGTGGGGCGAGGTTTGACACCGTCCGGCGACGACTTCATAATAGGGTTGCTGCTTGTGCTTAACCGGTGGCGGGTCGGGTCGTGGTCGCATAGTGGGTTACGGCGACTCAATCAGGAGGTGACTGGTGCTGCCTATCAGAGGACAACCACGTTGAGCGCGAACATGATCGAGTGCGCTGCCCTGGGAGAGGCGGATGAGCGATTGGTGGCGGTGGCCGACTGCATCTTCGTCGGCGACCCGCCGGAGGCCGAGTGTGTCTCACGCGTGCTGGGGTGGGGGGCGTCGTCTGGGACCGATGCGCTGACCGGCATGGCAGTGGCAGTGACGTGCTGACCTTCCGGATGTATTGAGGCCAATCGTCGGGCCGCTATTTTGAGTATGTCCCTGCAGGTGGTATAATCCTCATCGTTGACCAAGGTCCGGTTGGGGGCTCGCATGTGTTGGGAGTAGCGTAATGGCACGGAAACCACGCCCGAAAAAATCGTCCTCGAAACGTCGCTATTCGGCAAGGCAGATCTTGCTCTACGTGATCAGCATGCTGATTATCCTCAGCATGGTGCTCGCATTCTTGTTTAGCGTGCTTTCCCCTGCCGGTTGAGCAAAGGGTGATGGCTACACTACCTCTCATAGCATAGTCTGCCACCATTCATTCACGGCGTCAAACTCTCCGCGGCCGCCAATCGCTCCCGTCACCTCATATCCCTTGCGTTCCAAGATGATCCTGATCAGGAGGCTCTGGCCTTGTTCGCGCCACTCAGCTTTGATGATCCGTTTACACTCTTTCTCATCATCATCGCCACCGTGATGATGTTGGGGTATCTGTTTGGTCGTTGGGTCAATGACCGTCGCGCTCAGCGCATTAGTGCCTGGCTGGAGCCCGGGCTGCGGTCGCTGGGAGGAACCCCGTTCGTCCAGCGCCTGAGCCGCAGTACCTTTCGCATTAAGGTCATCCACGCCGGAAATCCGTTTTCGACTGTTACGGTCACTGTGGTGCTCACGTCGCGTGAGGTGCTGCCCACATGGCTGTGGGAACGAGTGCGTCGTCGCCGTGACCTGGTGGTCTTTCACGTTTCCTTCCGTCGCCCACCGGTCTTGGAGGTGGAAATCCTTGACCCGTCCAGCGAGCTGGGCCAGCGAGGGGAATCGCAAGCGCAAGACCTGGGCTGGCCGGTGGACGACCTGCCGGATGGTCGGCGGCTATACTGGTCTACTGAGACCCCTCTGGCCCGGGTTGAGGCGATGGCGAAGGAGACGGCCAGGAGCCCGTTCACGCCCTGGCGGGTCGCCGTACGGCATGATGCACCGCACCTGCTGGTCAGCATGCCGGTACCAGAACTGGATGGGACACAATCAAAGGAACTGGCACGTTTGCTGCTGAGCCTGTCGAGACTGACACACGCCGGTGACGGAGACGACACTCAATGACGGTGGCAAGAGAATCAGACCTGGTGCTACTGATTGGTCCCAGGGGCAAGCGGTTCATCATTCGGCTTGAGGATGGCGCTACCCTGCATACTCACGTGGGGGTGATATCCCACGATGCGATAATCGGCAAGCCTATGGGGCGTCGGCTGGTGTCGCACCTGGACAAACAGTTTCTGGTTTTGGAGCCGTCAACCCATGATCTGATTCTGAATGTGCGTCGCCAAGGCCAGATCATCTATCCCAAGGAATCCGGCTACATTCTGCTCAAGATGAACGTCCACGGTGGACAACAAGTGATTGAGGCCGGCAGTGGCAGCGGCGGACTGACGCTTGCGCTGGCCCGGGCTGTTGCCCCTCACGGGCGGGTCTTCTCTTACGAGATTCGGCCCGAAATGCAGCGCAATGCCGCGCGCAACATCCGGGAGGTTGGCCTTGAAGACTGGGTCGAGTTCAAGGTACATGACATTGCAGGGGGCTTTGACGAACAGGATGTGGATGCGCTCTTCCTGGATGTGCGTACCCCGTGGGAATACCTTGACCAGGCCAGTCAGTCTCTGAAGGCGGGTGGCTTCTTTGGCTCCTTGATACCCACGACGAACCAGGTCAGTCGGCTCCTCGCCGGCCTGGAACATCACGGGTTTGGCGACATTGAGGTCGAGGAATTGCTGTTGCGCCAATACAAGCCGGTGTCGGAGCGCCTGCGCCCCGCTGATACCATGGTGGGGCACACCGGTTATCTTGTATTTGCCCGCAAGGTGGTCATGCTTGCGGAGCCATCCGACGATTCCGTTTGAGCGACGTTTGAGCCGCAGCAGTTGGATGGTGCTGCCAGCCAGACATGCCAGAGGCCCCAGCCTAAACACGTCGCCCAAGAAGTTGTGTCTGATTTGTAGAGGCAACGCAAGGGCTGGTGTGCACGCGTCGCAGCTTTGGCGACAGATTCTCCGTAAGCGCATCAGCGGCCCGGGGATTGCCTTTGTTGCCAGAGCCGGGGCAATGAGGTATAATGTATGATGCGGCGGGATAGAGCGGCTGTGGTTTGAGCCGACTATTTGGACTGAAGGGGATGGGGATATGGCGATGAAGGCGCTGCTTGTCGAGAGTGATAGCATCGATCAAGAGGCGTCGGTCAAGCAAGCCTTGTTGAGCCAAGGCCTCGATGTGATGACGATAGCTGACCCCCTCCTGGCCAGCTCTGTCGCCAAAGCCGAATGGCCGAACCTGGTCGTTGCCAACACCTGTGGTGGCCTTTCAGACGTTGGTGAGATGTGTTTGGACCTGGACGGCACTCGCCTTGATTTTCCCCGCCTGATTGTCTGGGACGATGCGGCACACAGTCGCTTCCCAGCCGATGCGTATCTGTCGTTTCCCTTCACTCCACGTCAGCTTTCCTACCGCATCAAGAAGGCTATCGGAACCCAGGCCGATCGTTTTGTTCGGGCGGGAGACGTCTGTCTCGACAGACTCAAACGCAGTGTCAGACGGAGTGACATTGTCTCGCATGTCAGACCCAAAGAGATGCAACTCCTGGGGCTCTTGATGGAGCACTCTGGTGAGATACTGAGTCGCAGCAAGATTATGAAGGAGGTGTGGGAGACCGAGTACCTCGGTGATACCCGCACCCTGGAGGTCCATATCCACTGGCTGCGGCGGAAGGTAGAAGAGACCCACCACAGGCCAAGACGCATCATCACTGTGCGCGGTGAGGGTTACTTCTTCCAGGCAATTGACGAGGGTGGTGCCTCTGCTGAGTGAAGGGGCCTCCCAGATTCGGGGGACAATGGGTAGCGGATCTACCATCCGCTCTAATGCCCACGCCAGCCCGGCAGCTATTGGTCCCCCATCACTCAAAAGGTGCGCTGACCGGCGGATATGAGATCCCCCTCTGGAGAATAGGGTGGCGGGGGAGGCAGGCCGGGCAGCCCGTGATGTGACCCCGTGTGACCCGTACCCGGGTTGACCACTGCCACCGGAGGGTAGTATCTGGCCCCTCCAGTCTGTGGTGCTTGATCTCTTCCCTCTGATCTCTCCTGCTGGCGATACCGCAACGCCTAGATCATCAACAGGCTGGTGGGAATGCTGGCCAGCACCCCGCAGCCCACACCAACCACCACCGCCATGGCGTCAGTGCTCATCCGGTTGCCGATCACTACGACCAGCGCCACCGAGAACAGGATGCCGATCATTACCGCTGCTCGCCTTATAGTGGACTCCTTTCCACACTCACGTGCACAACAAATCCAAGAGACATAATCAGAAGTTGTGTATGAGCAGGAGAAGGGGACGTGGGATGCCGTCGGTTGGTGCTCGCAACATCCCACTACTATGTGGCTAGCACCGGGTTACAGGCTCAGTCCAGCATCGTCCAGTCGAGGATCACACCTACATCGGTGGACCGACTCTTCAACAGGCCAAGGTACACTTCGGACGCCTGCAGGGGCGAGTAGCGGTGCGTGACCAGTTCGCCAACGTTCATCTTGCCAGCTGCAAGATAATCAAAGAACACGCCGCTCATGCGCTCAACCGTCCAGGGCGTGAACGGCGTTGCCCGCTCCGGCACCATATAACCGTGAATGCCCAGGATGGCAATCGAGTTGAACACCACACCCGGTCCCAGATACTGCTTGGTTGGGGTCGGCGTGTCGCCCAGCAGCACCAGACGGCCCAGCTTTCGCAGCAGCTGGATACTTGGCGCCAGCGTGGCGGGATGACCTGTGACGTCAAAGACCACATCCAGCATCCAGCCGTCTGTGATGTCCCTGATCGTGTCTACGGCGTCCTTGACATCAATCTGGAGCGTGTGCGTCGCGCCGCCCTTCCTGGCAAGGTCCAGTCGGCTCTGCATTGGGTCGATCGCGATGATTTTGCGCGCGCCCGCGGCGGCAAGGTATTGCGTCACCAGTTGCCCGAGGATACCCAGACCCACAACCCCTACTGACTCGCCGAACTCGAATTGCGCGCGGCGCACCGCACTCTGGCAGGTACACGCCAGGCTTCGCCACGTGCCGTCTTCACTGCTGATACCATCGGGCACGACGTATGGGCCGATGCCTTCCGGGATGTCATAACGTTTCTGGACGTCATGCAACTGAGCTCTGTAGTACTGCTGGTGGACGCCATAGTTGGCAACTCTGTCGCCTTCCTTGATCTCCTGCACGCCCTTGCCGACGGCGATCACGCGCCCGACCATGCTGTAGCCAGGGCGGAACGGGTACTTGACCCAATCGAACCAGTTCGTGCCCGGATCGAACACCCCGTTCAAGCAGTGCAGCTCTGTGCCAATGCTGATCAGAGACTTCTCTGCTTTGCACAGGATCTCGCCTTCCTCCGGAGTCCCGATCTCCTCCTCCCAGACGGCGACATCCTGCGCTTTTGGAAAAACGACGTATTTCGATTTCATCGCGTCCGCCTTTCTCGAAGCAGTCCTCGAAACAACGCTATCGTTTGGGCTCTTGAGCCAGCCGGTGCATCTCCTCACGGGTGTTCCGGTAGAGGTGATGGTAGATGTCGTAGAGCTCGTCGTAGACCGGTTTGACCTGTCGGTTCGGTTCGACGGTCTTGACGATCTTCACCCATTCCTGTTTGAGCACCCTGGAATCGGTGAACAGCCCGACCGCATAGCCCGCCAGGTAGGCATCCCCGTAGGCTGCCCCGACCGTTCTTTCCGGTATCTCCTGAGGCATCCCGGTGACATCGCTGCATATCTGGAGCCACAGCGGGTTCTTGAGACCACCCCCCACTGCCACCAGCCGCCGGGGCAGCGCGCCAATGCTTGCCATTGTCTCGATGTTGTGACGCAGCCCGTAGCCGATGCCTTCGAGACAGCTTCGGTAAATGTGGGCGCGTCCATGTGTCAGCGTCAGCCCCATGATCATCCCCCGCGCAAGAGGGTCGTTGATCGGGGTGCGCTCCCCGCTGAAGTACGGCAGGGTAATCAGTCTGTTGCTGCCGGGAGGAATCTGTGCGGCCTGATCGCCCAACAATGTGTAGGCGCTGACGCCCGATTCTCTCTCAGCCTCACGTTCCGCCTGCCCGAATTCATCGCGGAACCACTGGATGAGCGCTCCGGACGTGGACATGCCGGC
>JAUVRU010000367.1 GCA_030597485.1 Anaerolineae bacterium | reverse complement strand
GTGGGCTTTCGACAGCCGGGCTCAGGCGCTACCGGCGTCCTGACCTGGCAGGCCGGCACTGTCGCGTCCGGCGCAACCGTTGCCTTCGCCCAACCGAGCGCCTGCGTTGCCACACCCCAGGAGATGGACGAGCCGCATATGGTTGGGCTCGAGACCGAGGCTGAAGGCAAGGACGGCATTGTGGTCCGACGATTTGGCCCGGCACAACTCTGGGGCCACTGGGACACGCAGAAGGTCTGGGACCCTCAGGCGACGCCCCTGACCCTCCGGTTCCTTATCGAAAACGGGACAGAAACCGACTGGCAGAAGGTCTCCATTGAGCTAGCCTGTCCCGAGGGCTGGGGCGCTGCGGGACGGCGCCCCCAGCATTGGGACCGGCCTCAGACTTGGGAGCGCGAGACCACCGTCACTCTGGGCCCGACCACGTCCCACAGCCGTATCGTGGCCCCTTTCTGGGTGACGTGGCCTGAGGATCTGGCATTGGATCTCGGCAGGCGCGTGGGCCCGCAGGTACCGTTCCACGCGACCACGCAGCCCGGCCCGGGCCTAACGTTGTATGCTGTGAGCGTCGGCGAACCCATAGAGGTCAGGTTCGAAGCCACTGTCCGGATCTCGACAGCGAGTCAGGGGTCCATCCAGCGCACTGTCACGGTACCCGTGACGATTCTGCCTGCCGGCCAGTCCTGACCAGACGACAGGCCAGCGGGGTGTCCTTCAAAGATGCTCCGCTGGCCGTCTCCTCGTCATACGAGGCCGCTTCCGATTGAGACGACTATTCCTATCTTCCACAAAGAGGCGAGGCGAAAAATGGAATACAAGCATCCGTTGGAGATTCCCAAGAGCACAGCGATCACGGGCTTTGAATGGACTGCAGATCGACAGGCCTGTCCAGTACCCGGAATTCACAACGATACCCATCCGATGACGTGGGCAGCTGACGACGGGATGTATCTATCTGCTGGGGATCCGAACTACATATGTGAGAATGGAAGGTGCCGGCACATATCCTGGCAAGAAGCCTTCAAGAGGCCTGACGTCTACCCGCATATGGGCGGCCTGGATGTTGAGAAGCTGACAGGCCATGGTTTCGACTTTGGCGTGGAACAGGTCAACACGATGCCGGGGTTGATGGGACCCGGGGGCAATGGCGCCAAACCGTCCGGTATGGTCAGCGTCAACGGCTCCTTGTATCTGGCAGCGCAGAACCTGCTGGGGAGAAAGCCGGCCGCCCACAGCACGAAGAGCCAACACGGTTCTGACGCCACTGTCCTGCGTTCGGATGACTTCGGCAAGACCTGGACCCCGGACATCCAGACCGGACTGGCTGAGATGGAAGCGGAGTTCTACGATCGTCCCACTATGCGGTGGCTCAATCCCCCTGAGGCGCGTGCGGGATGGAAGGGCTGGCAGCCCATGTTCCCCGGCTGGAAGTTCGGTGGGCCCAGCTTCGTCCAGTTTGGGCGCGATAATGCTGATTCCGTGGATGCCTACGTCTATGCCATCTCCGGTGACCAATGGGATAACGGTAGCCAGCTACGCCTGAGCCGGGTTCCACAGGACCAGATTCAGGAAGTCAAAGCCTGGGAATGGGCCGATGTCCACAGCAACGGCGAGGTGACCTGGACCGGGACGCTGGATGAATCCAAGCCCGTTCTGAACTTGCACGGGCATCTTGGCCTGCCCGAAATGATCTATCTGCCCCGCATCGGTCGCTACCTACTCCTCACCTGGGGCTTGCACGAGGATTTCCAAGTGAGGGCCGGCAGTGAGCTGACAATCCTGGAATCCGAGCAACCTTGGGGACCCTTCCGGTTGGTTTACTACCAGGAGCTCTGGGACACGATCGAGGTCTGCCCGTACTGCCCCAGGGTGCCGATGAAGTGGTTCGATGCGGACTCGTTGTCCGGCTGGCTGATCCACTCAGGGAACTGGCATACCGTGGAGCACTACACGATGCATATCAGGCCATTCCAACTGATCGTGTCATAGAACGTGGGCCACGGATGGTAACCCGACCTATGAAGCCAATCAGTGATGTCCGGTTGGGGACCCCCAAGCTCTACGCCAACAGCGTAGGCGACACCTGGGATCCCGCCTGGGCTGCGGACGGACACCTGTATTTCCCCGGCAACGACGGCTCGGGATGGGACGGGGCTTGCTCCAACAACGTGTTCTTCAATCGCACTACTGGTGACGATCTCAACGATCTGCAGGGTGAGACCATCTATTGTATGTCAGAATATGGCGGCTGGTCGGATAAAGGTCCGGATGGCTGTACCTGGAAATCTTCCGGCTGCATTTCGATAGACGGTGTGTTCTACTTCGGCGTCGCGCGTCACAACTACGGCACGAGCAGTGGTGACCCCTTCCGTCGTCAAACCGCCAACCGGGCCAGCATCATCAGGTCCACCGACATGGGCCATACCTGGGCACGTTCAGCGCAGGAAAACTACGACGATCCAATGTTTCCGGACGCTCGTTACGCTACTCCTTACTTCATCCACTATGGACAGGATGGCGCCGCACCCGCAATCGACAATGCTGACAGGTACATCTACGCCGTCTCCAACAATGGCTTCTGGTGCAACGGCGACAACTACATATTGGGGCGGGTCGAACGCTCGAAGATCGGCCGGCTAGATGCAGGCGATTGGACATTCTACAAGGGCGGTGACGGCATGCAGACAAAGAATTGGACCTCAGACAAGGGCCAAGCTGCGCTGATCATCGACAACCCGCTCAAATGCGGCGAGACCGGTGCCACGTATATTCCAGGTTTGGGTCGGTATCTGCTGGTTGCCTGGTACTATCCCGGCGACCCAAATGTGGAAACGGATGAGACTCGGCTCATCTTCTATGATGCCCCTCATCCCTGGGGACCGTGGGGTGAGGTGAGAGAAGTCGTCAGCAGCCCCGAAGGCTGGTACTGTCCCCGTGTTCTGGCGAAGTGGCAGCGAGGATCGGGAGATCGAGTAGAGGCGGTCCTGGTCGCAGGTGGGGACTACTACGAGATGGACAAGTTCTACCGCTTCACGATCCTACCCTTCACAGTCAGAGCTGGCGGTGAGTTCCCACCTCACTTGCCAGGACCTGCAACTCAGGTGGTCAATGACGACCATACCGGAAGCGGTCTATTCAGAATAGAGTATTCCGGCACCTGGAAGCAGAATGCTTCACGGGGAAAGGCCTACGCTGGCAGCGAGCATTTCGCCGAAGCGGAGAACGACACCTTCATAGTGAGGTTTGAGGGCCGCCGTCTGAGGTGGTTCACCAGCAAAGAGAATCGGTTCGGGATTGCGGGGGCATCTCTGGACGATAGAGCCGAAACCCTGGTGGATCTGTATACCTACTGCGTTGAGCCCCAATATGGGAGACTTGTCTACGACAGTGGTGACCTGGCGCCTGGTGAACACCGGTTCAGGGTCCGGGTCACGGGACAAAAGAACGAGCGATCACGTGGCACCGTGATAGCTAATGATCGGATTGAGATCACGGTCTAGAGGGATCTCAGTCCGGTTGCGGGCCCCCATGCGATTTACAGTGCGGGCAATGAGCTGTCAACCAGCCCAACCCGGCTCCAACGTTGTGCAGCACAAACCCCGAC
>JAUVRU010000399.1 GCA_030597485.1 Anaerolineae bacterium | reverse complement strand
TGGTGGCCGCATGGGCACATCATCGGGTGGGAACACAGCTTCGTCCACGAGATCACGCATTTCCTGGATTGCATTGTCAACGATAAGGACGTGGCGCCCCTGGGCGCTACCTTCGAGGACGGCTACCGAACAGCGGTCATCTGCGACGCCATCCTGGAGTCGGCGGCTGCCAGGAAGCACATCGACATCAAATACTGACGATATGCAGGTCGAGCCTTCGGAGGTCTTGGCCCCTGGGGTCTGAGAGGGACTATGAAGAAGATACGTTTTCGGCGATTGGTCCGTGGTGCTGTTGTCATCATCGTGCTGCAGGTGCTGCGGCTCATTCTGGTGCAGGTGTTGCCCGATACAGCAGCCAACGCGGCTTCCTTCCTCACGGTGTTCTTGTCCATCCTGATGGTGTACATTTTTCTCATAGCCTTTGCGGCCGATAACCTGGGTGGCAAGATTCCCCAAAAATTCCATCTCACGGGCGAGCTGATCTTCATCGCTGGCATCGTGATAGGTATCCTGGGCATGTTCCAGGCATTCGCATTGGATGTCTACCGCCTTGGCTTTCACGTGCTGCTCGCCTCGCTGTTCTCCTATATTGCCTGGACCCACATCCCCCCCAAGACTGTCGGCCAGGAAGCAGAGGAAACGGAAGCAGCGGAGATGGGCGGCGCCAGCCTGGCAAGCGAGTTGGAGCAGAGCGCTTAACGCGCCGCCAGATGGTCCGTTCCGGACTCATTGGAAGGGACGACCTTGTCTGGGAACTGACTGGCCTTCAGGCTGGGGGAATCCGCCGAGAGGCCGGAAATCACCTGTGAGACCCAGCTCTGGCGGTTGAGTGGGCAAGGGCGGGGAGGTCTTGCCACGGTCGCTTGGTTCTCTGCCCGGATAGAGAACGGCAACAACATTCAGTCTCCTGGAATCCACGTTGGCGCCCCCAATGTGGGGAGTATCCGGGAGACTGCATTATGATCGGCCTGGATGTGAAGGCGGTGCGTACCCAGCCGGCCGAGATTGCCGCCAAGCGCCTGAGCAACAGCATGCGCGTGTTCTTGCGCCTGCTGGCACTGAGCCGGTCGTTGGATCGGGAAGCGGTGGGCGAGCTGATCGCTGCCCGCGACTACGACGAGCTGGACTGGCTGATCGTCAGTCACCTGACGGGCGGAGAGTAGCCGGCGTAATCGCGTGTACTGGAGTCCTGTGGGCGAGACGATGAATGGACGCGAGCGCTTTGTCAGGGCGCTGCACCGGGAAGTGCCTGACCGGGTGCCCATATTTGAGACGGTGATCCACCCCTCGGTGATCCAGGGGTTGATACCTGGTGCCTCCTACGGTGATTTCGCGGAGGCGATGGGGCTTGACTGTGTGGTGACCTCGACGCCCTCGTCACTCTACCGGCAGGAGGTGGTGGGCGAACGAGACGGGAAGGTGTTGGTGCGGACGGAGTGGGGAGAGGTACGGGCCAGGACCGCCGAATTGGTTCCCATCCCGATCCAACATCCGGTAAAGACCCGAGGGGACTGGGCACGTTATCGCCTTCCAGACCCCAGTGTGCCGGGGCGACTGCAGCAGTTGGAGGAACTGGTGGCTCGTTTCCGTGGTCGGAAGGCCATTGGGATGCACCTGCACGATGCTTTCAGTTACCCCAGCTACATCCGGGGCATGACCGGGCTGTTCCTGAAAATGTACGAGGACCCGGGACTGGTGGGCGACATCGTCGCCGCCACGGTGGAACACAACGTGCATATGGTGCGCAACGCGGCGGCGAAAGGGGCAGACTTCGTCCTTTTGGGCGACGACTATGGGGGGAAGAGCGGACCCTTGATGTCGCCCCGTCAGTTTGAGGAGTTCTTCCTGCCCGGTCTTGTCCGCGTCGTCCGGACGGCCAAGGAGTGTGGCCTCTATGTCATCAAACACACAGATGGAAACGTGTATTCCATCCTGGGCATGATGGTAGAGGCCGGGATAGACGCTTTTCACCCCTCAGATCCCAGCGCCGGCATGGACATTGTCAAGGTGAAACGACTGTATGGTGACCGCATATGCGTGGCCGGGGGGATTGACTGTGGCGAGCCGCTGAGCCACTGGTCTGTGGCGAAGCTGGTTGCTGAGGTGCGGCGGCGCATCCGGCAGCTGGCGCCGGGCGGTGGGTGGCTTATTGCGTCCAGCAATGCCATCTTCTCCTCGGTCCGGCCGGAGAACTATGGCGCTATGATCTGGGCAACGCGCGCCTTTGGCCGGTACGACAACCTGGATGGCTACGTGCCGGTTCCCGAATTGGAATCTCGTTTCGCTTTTGCCCATCTTTAGCTTGCGATCTAGCCGCCTGACACTTCGGTCATATAGTTTCAACATGACGCAGATGAACGCAGATGCACGCTTATTTTCATAGGTTTTCTGTGTTTCTTGTCTGCGAGAATCAGCGAAAATATGCGTCCCATTGAAAGCTGTCGGATAGCTAGGCCTGCGATTATGCTTCCCCATCAGATGTGATTTCACTTTCTAAGGAGATTGACTTATGTTACTAGGCAAAGAGACTCGCTTGAATCGCCTCCGGAATGGCACGAGCGGAAAGATGCTCTCCGTAGCCATGGACCACGGCATGGCGATGGGTTACGACCGGCTGCCCCCGGGATTGGAGATGGTGCCCAGGGTGCTGCCGCAAGTCATAGAGGGCAGACCGGATGCTCTGGTTTTCCAGAAGGGCATGGCCATGCACTGCCTGCCGCCCTTCGCCGGTCAGGTGCCCTGGATGATGCAGAGCACCCTCTTTGTGCCTCACATCACCAACGTGGATCACCAGGTGGCTTATGTTGAGGACGCCATCGCCCTGGGAGCGGATGCCGTTGCAATGACCATCACCGTGGGCGATGATACCTCCGGCAGCCTGGCTGCCATGTTGGGCCGGCTGGTGCGGGAGGCCATGCCGGTGGGGCTGCCGGTGGTGGCTCACATCTACGCCAAGGGCGACCAGGTGCCGCCAGGGCAGGAGTTCGCCCTCAATTGGGTCCGCTACGCTGCCCGCGTGGGCGTGGAAATGGGGGTGGACATTGTCAAGGTGTCCTACACTGGCTCTCCGGAGACATTCGCGGAGGTGGTGGAAACGTGCCCCGTTCCGGTGGTGGCGGCTGGTGGTCCGAGATTGAGTTCGACCGAAGAGGTGTTGACCATGGTACGCGGTGTGATGGATGCCGGCGCGACCGGTATCACCATCGGCCGCAATGTCTGGGGTGAGAAACACATCCTGCCTGTCATGGCAGCGCTGCGAGCCATCATTCACCAGGACGCGAGCGTGGCCGAGGCCGTAGAGACCTACCGTGAAGGGCTGGTTGAAGGGTAAGCACTCAGTTCCCAAGCAATAGAACGCTGATTTCGCAGATTTGACGCAGACAAACGCCAATATGACGAAGAAAGCTGGCGACCAGCGTGCATCTGCGTCGTCCGTGTTCCATTCTGAGAGTGGCTGGACGGTTACGTTA
>JAUVRU010000261.1 GCA_030597485.1 Anaerolineae bacterium | reverse complement strand
GAAGGGCAACGTTGTCAATGTGCACACTTTGGGGATTGTCCACAATGCCTTTGTTTTGCATTGGATTTGATGGAGTTGAGCCTTCAGGCGGTCCTACGTGACCCAAAGCCCGGTCGCAGAACCTCGACTCCGGAGCTCGATTGAGTTGAAGAGGGACCAAGCACACCGTCAGGCAGCCACCAGAAGTGCGGCGTCCCTGCCAGATGTACAGAGAGGCCAAGGCTCAGGTGTGAACACCTGAGTCTGCTTGCGTGAGCCTCCCGATGGAGATGCCCCCCTCGCGAATGAAACTGCCTGGCACAGAGGGGGTCTCGGGCCTATTCGATCCCCGCCAGCTCGCGCCCGGTCTGAATCAGCACGCTGACTCCCTCCTGGTCAGGCGCTTCGGCATAGACGCGCAACACCGGCTCGGTGCCGCTGGGTCGGATGAGCAACCAGCTGTCGTCGGCCAGGCGATACTTCACGCCATCCGTGGTGTCCACCTGGCGCACCGTTTGCCCGTTCATCCGAGATGGCGCATTGTCCGTCAGGCGCTTCACCATCTCGGCCTTGGCAATGGGGAAGGGCAGGTGCAAGTCACGGCGGGCGTAGCAGGGGGGGCCGACGGTGGCCTGCAAATCAGTCACCAGCTCGTGCAGGGGCACGCCGGCATCGGCGACGATCTCCAGCAGCAACAATCCCATCAGGATTCCGTCACCCTCGGGGATGTGCCCTTTGATCCCCATCCCGCCCGATTCCTCGCCGCCGATAAGCACATCCTCGGTTAGCATGAGATCCGCAATGTGGTTGAACCCGACCGGCGTCTCGTGCAAGGGCAGATTGTACCTGGCTGCCAGCCGGTCGATCATCATCGTGGTGGACACGGTCTTGACCAGACTGCCCGACCAGCCCCGGGTTTCGACCAGATAGCGAGTTGCCAGGGCGAAGATGTGATGGGGATCCACGAAGTTCCCCAGCCCATCTACCGCGCCGATTCGATCGGCGTCACCGTCAGTTGCCAATCCCACATCCGCGTGGCTGGCTTGCACGGCTGCCACCAGTGCCGTGAGGTACCGGGCAATCGGCTCCGGGTGGATGCCGCCAAAACCCGGATTCATCTCGCCCCGAATCTCCTGGATATGGGTCCGGGTGCGGGACAGGAACTCCCGAAAGCAGCTGCGCCCAGAGCCATACATAGGATCGGCAACGACCCGCAACTCTCCGGCCGCGCTCTTGTCCATGTCAATCAGTTGGCTCAAGTGCTCGTAGTAGGCCCAGGTTGGATCGAAGCGACGGATGAGCCCATTGTCGAGCGCGTGCTGGTGGTCAACCATGTTGGGGCCACGTGCCTCTTCCTGATTGCGCTCCAAGAAATGCTCAACCAAGCGCGCCTGCGATGGTGAAGCAGAGCCGCCGTAGGCCGCTTTGAGCTTGAAGCCGCTGTAGCGGGGCGCGTTATGGCTGGCCGTGATCATCACCCCGGCCGCGGCCTTCTTGTGGACAACATTGTATGAAATGGCTGGAGTTGGCGCGTCAGCCCGAGTCAGCCAGGCGACGATCCCGTTGCCGGCCATCACCCGAGCCACCTCGGCCGCATACCGATCAGACAGGAAGCGAGTGTCAAAGCCGACAATCACTTCTGGCTGGTCTGTCTGTGTTTCCTGCAACACATAGTCGGCGACGGCCTGGGCCACCAGCTGCAGATTGGCGAAGGTGAATGTATCACTGATGACGGCCCGCCAGCCGTCGGTGCCGAACTTGATGGTCATTAGCTGTGGATTTCCTTTCTGATCTGCGAACACGAATGGACTATCCGTGGCCGAGTTTGCACCGGGGGGTGCAAACTCCTCGCATGGACTATCCCTGGCCGCATTGTTCACTCGCGAACCAACACCAGGGTCAGGTCATTGACATTCGTCTGGGTGGGGCCGGTGATGATCAGATCATCCAGTTGCTGAAAGAAGTGATAGGAGTCGTTGCGGGCCAGATAATCGGCTGCGTCCAGGCCCAGAGCAGCCGCCCGCTGGACAGTAGTCCCATCAGCGAAGGCACCGGCCGCGTCGGTGGGTCCATCCGTGCCGTCCGTGGCCAGACAAGCCATCAGCAGGGTGTCCCAGCCGTCCAGGGCCAAAGCCGCTGCCAGCGCCATCTCCTGATTGCGGCCGCCCATTCCCTCACCGCGCAGGGTAACGGTGGTCTCTCCCCCCACCACCAGGCAAGCCGGACGCGCCAGCGGTGCCCCCGGCAGATGCACGGCTTCAGAGCAAGCGATGCCCTTTGCCAAACCGGCCATCACCTTGCCCACCTGGCTCGCTTCCCCCTCGACAAAGGTGGTCAACACCATCGTGTCAAGACCCAGCCCTTGTGCCCTCTCGGCCGCAGCCCGAACGGCTACCCGGTTGCTGCCCACGACCACGTTCTGCACCTGGTCCAAGATGGCATCACCAGGTTTGGGTGTGTCCGGAATAGCACCGTCCACGCCTGCCTTCAGGTGGCTGGTGATCGACGCCGCCACCCTATCCGTCATCCCGTAGTGGGTCAGCACGGACCAGGCATCAGCATACGATGTGGGGTCGGCGACGGTCGGCCCGGAAGCGATCACGTCCAGGGGGTCACCCACGACGTCCGATAGGATGAGACTGACGACGGGCGACGGGGACGCCAACCGGGCCAGCTGTCCTCCCTTCAATTGGGAAATGTGCTTGCGGATGGTGTTGATCTCGTTGATGGTCGCCCCGCAGGCCAGCAGCGTCTGGGTCAGCCCCTGCAGGTCGGAAACTGAGACGCCGGGAACAGGCAGAGTCATCAAGGCTGAGCCACCACCGGAGATCAGGCATAGCACCAGATCACGTTCTGTCGTCTGACGCAACAGGTCGGCAATGCGTTGAGCCCCGTCCAGGCCAGCCTGGTCAGGGATGGGGTGACCGGCCTCCACGATCGTAATGGAGGACTCGACAGCACCAGCAGCGCCAGTGGAATTGGCCGGCGCGTGCCCATATTTGACAACCATGACCCCACGGGTAAGCCGCTTTCCCAGGATACCGGCCACAGCAGCAGCCATCGGAGCCCCAGCTTTGCCCCCGCCGACGACGAACACCCGCCCGAACTCGTCCAGAGCGTAGGTCCGGGTATCGCCTGGACGGTGGCCCACGACCGTGAGGCGGTCATCCGCCAGTTGCAGATGTCGCCGCACGGCAGCACCTGGCTCCACTGCCTCCAGCGCAGCCCGCATGATCTGCCACACCTGATCACGGCTCCTGGGGTTACCCCCGGTGGGGAGATTGGAGATACTCATCATGCATCAACTGCCACACTCGAAGACAATGGACTGGCGATCAATGGGCGATAGCGTCCAGGGCAGCAGCGGCGGCCTCCTCGGGGGTGGACTCACCGGCCAGCACTTCGACAACTGACTGTTGAAGCACGCGAGCAATCTGGTCATACTCAGGAAACGCCGGTGGCGGCACAGCCACTTCCAATTGATGTTCCAGGAAGGGCCAGTAGGGATCGCTATCCCCAATCAGCTCGAATGCGGCGTAACGCGTTGGCAAGTAGCCGCTGGCCTGACTCCATGCGATCTCGTTCTCCGGCTCCAACAGCCACTCGATCAGACGCAAAGCCATGTCCTGTTGAGCTGGATCACGGGTGGTTATGGCCAGGACCCGGCCCCGGCCGATGGCGACAGGCTCGCCATCGTGCGTGGGAATGGTAACGTATTGGGTAGTGCGCAGCACTTCCCTATCGCGAAGGAAATCACTGGCCCGGGTGTGAGCCACACCCACTTCCGCAGAGACATAAGCAGGCCAGATGTCCTCGGTACCGCTGACCTCCAACACCTCAGGGGGGATCACACCGACTTCGGAACCCTGACGATAGTAGTCAAGTGCTGAAACGAGAAGTTGCTGGTCAAGCATGGGGTTGCCCTCATCATCCTGCAACTTTCCTCCCAACGCCAGGTATTGGATGAGAAAGGCATCGTTGACAAGTCCATTGCTTCCTTTGGCCGGAAAGACATAGGGAGTAGTGAGGGAAAGGACATCGCTCCAGGTGACAGGAGTCCCGGTAATCTTGTTAGTGTTGTAGATAAGATGCTCCACGTCCAGCTCAAAAGGAATCCCCATCAGCTGGGCGTCCACTGTGCCCGCTGCCCGGGCTGCCGGCAGCAGGTCATCAATAAGGGTGGGAGAGATCAGCTCATCCAGGGAAACCAGGGTGCCAGTGCGGGCAGCGGCGGCCAGGCCTACCGTGTCCAGTACCACCACATCTGGCAGGACGCTGGGCGCAACCTGACTGGCCGTGCGCAGGTAATCCAGGACATCCCCTTTGCCTGTGTCGTTCTTCAGCACCACAGAGACGGATGCAGTCGGATAGGCGCTTTCAAAGGCACGCAGACCATCCCCGAAAGCCTCTCCTGCTTTTCCATCCGCCTGCGAAGACACCGCCTCCACAGTCCACAAGGTGAGATTGACAGTCGTCTCGGGGGCAACCGAGGAG
>JAUVRU010000292.1 GCA_030597485.1 Anaerolineae bacterium | reverse complement strand
TAGCTGATTCTGGATCAACTCGCCAACGGTCTTCACACGCCTGTTGCCCAGGTGATCAATATCGTCAGGACCATCGACGCCATTGTTGACCATGATTATGCGGGCCACGACTTGGGCAAGATCATCTGGCGTCAGAGTCCTTTGGCTGATCGGCTCCTCAAGGCCCAGCCGACGATTCAGCTTATAGCGACCAACCTTACCCAGATCATAGCGACGAGGTGAAAACAGCAACGAGGTCAAAAACGACTGGGCATTGTCCAGCGTCGGCGGGTCACCAGGCCGGAGTTTCTTGTAGAACTCCA
This sequence comes from Anaerolineae bacterium, assembly GCA_030597485.1. Taxonomy (GTDB): domain Bacteria; phylum Chloroflexota; class Anaerolineae; order 4572-78; family NAK82; genus JAUVRU01. Next base: position 3,858 of record JAUVRU010000292.1, on the reverse strand, counting down.
ACAGCGCATCGTCGACCGTCTTGGTCGTGTCGCGGTCAATCGTAGCCTGGATGTACTGATGATCAGGGTCGGTGTCCACATCCTGGAACAGCTTGTGCACCTCCTCATCAGTGCCGTAGCCCACCGCCCGCAGGAGGACGGTGACCGGCAACTTACGCTTCCGGTCCACCTTCACTGAAATGACATCTCGCTTGGACGTCTCAAACTCCAGCCAGGCACCTCTGTTAGGGATCAGCTTGGCAAAGCACAGTTTACGCCCGGTGACCCGGTCTTCCTCTATCGTGAAGTACACGCCAGGTGAACGAATCAGCTGCGATACCACCACGCGCTCAGCACCATTGATGATAAAAGTGCCGTTTTCAGTCATCAGCGGGAAGTCTCCCATGAAGACATCCTGATCCATGATCTGACCGGTCTCTTTGTTGACCAGTCTGACTTGAACCCACAATGGACCGGAATAGGTCACGTCGCGCTCGCGACACTCCTCTTCCGGATGTCTGGGCTCCTCGAATCGGTAGTCGCGGAAGTACAGTTCCAGATTCTTGTTGAAGCTGACAATCGGGGAAATCTCTGCAAGCAGCTCAGCAAGCCCTTCCTTGCGGAACCATTCAAATGACCGCAACTGCATCTCACTGAGACGTGGGAGTTCGAGCACATCTGGGATCCGAGCATAATTCTTGTACGCACCAGCGTATGTCATCTGCTTTCCCGCTCCTTGGCTGGGTCAGCCAATTGTTGAATGAAAGACCTTGTCTTTCGAGAACCGCCCCTTACCGTCCACCAGCAGGCATGTGGAAACATCACCCCAAGATTCCGAAGACACCTATGTCGGGAACTGTTCTTTCAGTCAGCATGGTAACACTGTCAATGTGCGGGGATAGACTAGCTATTCGACCTACTGAGGGGCAACAGCCTGGTGATGTTGAGACAACGAGATCACGTATTCAATGATATCTCACAAAACCTGTCCATATCTACCCGATGATATTGACCATAACGACTCAACAACTCGCTCTTAGCAAAAGTTGATTCTATATCATCACGCCATTCCTGTCAAATCTGTCAGCCAATTTGAATCACACTCGCGGAACATGGCCAGAGTATCACGTGCTCGTGCAGGATAACACTCAGTCCTGTACTCAAGCCAGTCCGCCCGCGCGGCGCACCGCCTCCGCCATGTCCGTGGCTTCCCACGGTGCATCGATGTCATCCCGACCGAAATGCCCGTAGGCGGCTGTTGCCTTGTAGATGGGGCGACGGAGATTCAAATCGCGAATAATGGCAGCAGGACGCAAATCGAAGAGATCATCAATAATCTGCACGATTCGCTCGTCAGAGATCTTCCCGGTATCGAACGTCTCAACCATCAACGACAGAGGACGCGCGACGCCAATGGCATAACTCACCTGCAATTCCAGGCGGTCGGCAACACCGGCCGCCACCAGGTTCTTGGCGATGTAGCGTGCCATGTAGGCCGCAGACCGATCCACCTTCGTTGGGTCTTTGCCAGAGAACGCTCCCCCACCGTGCCGCGCTATCCCCCCGTAGGTGTCCACGATGATCTTGCGTCCAGTGACGCCGGCATCACCCAACGGGCCTCCGGTCACGAAGCGTCCCGTCGGATTCACAAATACCTTGGTTTTGTCATCAAGCATGCCCTCGGGAACCACAGCTTTGATCACGTGCTCGTACACATCCCGAAAAATCGTGGCCTGTTCCACATCAGGCGCGTGCTGAGTAGATACGACCACGGTGTCCACACGCTTGGGCTGTCCATACTGGTATTGAACCGTTACCTGGCTCTTCCCATCAGGGCGCAGGTAAGGTAACACCCCATGCTTGCGAACCCGGCTCAACGTCTTTGTCATCTTGTGAGCCAGAACAATTGGCATTGGCATCAGTTCGGGGGTTTCGTTGCAGGCAAACCCAATCATCATGCCCTGATCCCCGGCGCCAATGGCCTCGATCTCCTCGTCGCTCATCTCGCCCATCTTGGCTTCGAGCGCCTTGTCCACACCCAAGGCTATGTCAGCACTCTGCTCTTTGAGCGAAATGAGAATTCCACAGGTCTGGTAGTCGAATCCGTACTTCGCCCGCGTATAGCCAATATCGCGGATCGTCTGCCGAACCAGTTTATCAATGTCTACATAGGCCGACGTCGTGATCTCCCCCATCACTATGATCAACCCGGTGGTGGTGGCGCACTCGCAGGCTACACGCGCGTCGGGGTCCTGGGCGATGATCGCATCCAGGACAGCATCACTCACCTGGTCACAAATCTTGTCGGGATGTCCCTCAGTGACGGATTCCGACGTGAGCAAGAGATTCGAAGAACTCATAAAGGTTGTGCCGCTCATCAACACTGATCTCCTTTTCCAGTCACGTGTGTGTTCCTCTTCATTCACTCGTGATGCCCACACCAGTGCCGTGGTAGGTCGTCACAAGTCGTGTCGGTTGGAAGCTGCCCGACAGCAGATCTCGCCCGCCGCCGATGGCGGATCAGGTACCCTCTTCCCACGAAGCCAGGTATTCCTCTTGCTCCAGTGTGAGAGTATCAATCTGTATGCCCATTGCCTCCAGCTTGAGGCGAGCTATCTCCTGATCGACATCTTCGGGAATGACATAGACCTTGTTTTCAAGATGTTCAGCGTTACGCAACATATAGACGGCGCCCAGCGCCTGGTTGGCAAAAGACATATCCATCACGCTGGCCGGATGTCCTTCAGCTGCCGCCAGGTTCACCAATCGTCCCTCACCCAGCAAGTTGACGTGCCGCCCATCCGGCAGCAGGTACTGCTCTACAGAAGTACGCGGGCGCCGTTTTTCGGTGGCCATCTCCTCCAGGGCCGGAATGTTGATCTCCACGTTGAAATGGCCAGAATTCGCGACCACGGCCCCGTCTTTCATCACCTCAAAATGGTGTTGATCAATCACGTTGATGTCTCCAGTCGAAGTGATGAATATGTCACCGATGGGCGCAGCCTCCAGCATCGGCATTACACGGAAGCCATCCATCACCGCCTCCAGAGCTCTGAGCGGGTCCACCTCAGTGACGATCACGTTAGCACCCAATCCCTTGGCCCGCATCGCAATCCCCCGACTGCACCATCCGTAGCCGGCCACAACCAATACCTTGCCAGCGATGAGCAAGTTGGTGGCCCGGATCACACCGTCCAACGTGGACTGCCCGGTGCCGTAGCGGTTGTCAAAGAGATGCTTCGTCATGGCGTCGTTGACGGCCAACACGGGGAAACGCAATGCCCCTTGTTCAGCCATCGCCCTGAGCCGGATGACGCCCGTCGTGGTCTCCTCAGTGCCAGCAATAACATCAGGAATCTGATCGATACGCTCCTTATGCAGCGTGCTGACCAGGTCAGCGCCATCATCCATCGTCATATTGGGCCGATGATCCAACGCTGCCCGAATGTGAGAGTAATAAGTCTCGTTGTCTTCACCGTTGATCGCAAACGTGGGCACCTCATAGAACTGCACCAGGGCGGCCGCGACATCGTCCTGGGTGCTGAGCGGGTTGCTGGCGGTAAGCACCAGATCGGCGCCACCAGCCACCAGGGTGCGAGCCAGGTTCGCCGTCTCGGTGGTGATGTGCAGACAGCCAGACATCCTGACGCCCTTGAGTGGTCCGCCCGTCCCGAACCGTTCGGTGATAGTCTGCAAAACTGGCAGCTCCCTGGCAGCCCACTCGATTCGGTTTCGTCCTTGATCAGCCAGGGACATGCCCTTCACATCATATTCTCTACTGCTCATCGCCGCTCCTTATCTGAATGTTCTACTCTACAGCTTCCTTATCACGTCGCAAGACTTCCAACGCTGAGCTGTCTCCAAAACACTCATCGTAGC
>JAUVRU010000091.1 GCA_030597485.1 Anaerolineae bacterium | reverse complement strand
TGGACGTGAAAGCCTTCCGCAAGGAGACCTACCGCCGCTACGTTGGAGCCGGCCTGCAGCCAGTGTTGGACAATATGGGGACCATGAAACATCTGGGCGTCTGGCTGGAGGTGACCACATTGGTGATTCCCGGCCTGAATGACGACCCGGCCGAGCTGCGGGACGTGGCCCAGTTCATAACCCAAGAGCTGGGGCCGGAGACCCCCTGGCACGTCAGCCGCTTCTCCCCCACCTACAAGATGACCGACCCCCCCCCCACGCCTGTCGAAACCCTGCGGCGAGCGCGCGAGATCGGGCTGGGTGAAGGGCTGCGCTATGTGTACCTGGGAAACGTGGCTGGTGAATCGAACACAACCTGCCATCAGTGTGGCCAGATGTTGATCCGGCGACATGGTTACGCGATTGCCGAGAACCACGTTTCGGACGGATGTTGCCCCACCTGTGGGGCGTCGGTCGGAGGCGTGGGAATGGACGGTGGTTAGACGAGGCCGCTCGCAGACGCATCACGGCACCCTTCCTTCTTGAGCGGCCCACACTCGAGATCGGGGATCAGGCAGACAATCGGCTGATGAAGAAGATCTTGCGCTTCGGGTTCCTGTTGATGGGCTTCAGTTTCGCTGTGGCCCAGGGCCTGCTAATCCGGGAATTGCTGGTAGCTTTCTTCGGCAACGAGTTAATCATCGGCCTGATCTTGGGAAACTGGCTCATGCTGGAAGCCATCGGCAGCGGGCTGCTGGGGAAACTGGCCGACCGCTGGCGAGGGAAAGCCGCGTCCTTCGCCGTCCTGCAAGCTCTCTTTGCCCTCTTCCTGCCCCTCTGCCTCTACGCGGCCTATACCAGTCGGGGTATCGCCGGAGCTGTCCCCGGAGAGGGGGTGGGCCTGGTCTCTGTCTTCTACGTTTCCTTCCTCGTCCTGACCCCCCTGGCTCTGGTTGACGGGGCCATGTTCGCGTTCGGCTGCCGGGCTTATGCCCATCTGACCGGTGACGAAGCCCCCTCTATCGGCCGGGTGTACGTCTACGAAGCTATGGGGGCGATGGCGGGCGGGGTCGTTTTCACCTATGTCTTCATCCCTTTCCTCTACTCCCTGCAGATCGTTCTGGTTCTATCTGGCTTGAACCTCCTCTCAGCTGCTCTCGTCTTGGCCTGGTACCACTCATCAGAAGGGCGGCGGCGGCGCCTCCACCCGGGTCTGGTCGCCGTGCTGGTCCTGTTGGCAGCCAGCTTGAGTCTGTTGTTCTCTCCCCAGGTGGAAAAGGCCCACCGCTGGCTCGTGAGCCAGCAATGGACCGGTCACCGTCTGGTGTACTACAAGAATTCGGTCTACGGCAACGTGGCTGTCATTCAGAGCGAAGGCCAGTATACCTTCTATTCCGACGGCATTCCCATCCTGACTGCGCCCGTGCCTGATGTAGCGCTGATCGAGGAGATTATCCACCTGCCCATGCTGTTCGTCCCCGAGCCGCGGCGGGCCCTGGTGCTGAGCGGCGGCGTGGGGGGCGTATTGCACGAATTGGCGAAGTATCCACTGGAACAGGTAGACTACGCTGAATTGGATCCGCTGCTCATCAAGGCCGTGCTGGACTTCCCTACGCCGTTGACAGACGGTGAACTGAGCGATCCCCGGCTCCGGGTTGAACACGTTGATGGCCGATTGTTGGTGAGGAAGAAGACGTGGGCACTCACTGCCGACCCCAAAGAGAGATATGACCTGATCGTCGTCAACCTGCCCTATCCCTCAACGCTGCAACTCAATCGTCTCTATACGCTGGAATTCTTTCGCATGGTGCGGGGGCTGCTATCTGAAGACGGGGTTCTGGTCATCCGCTGCCCGGGGACGCTGACCTACATGAGTGATGAACTGCGGGACCTCAATGCGATGGCCTTTCGCACGCTGAGAGGGGTCTTTTCCCACATCAGACCGATTCCGGGCGATACCACCCTATGGCTGGCCTCGCCCTCGGACAAGCTTTCGACCATCCCCGTGGATGCGCTGGTCGAGAGATGGGAAGGACGGGGTCTCGCGTCTCGACTGATGACCCCTTCCCACATCCGTCTCAAGTTGGACCAGAGACGGCTGGACTGGTTTTGGGCATCCCTGGCTCAGGAAGCGGGAGACGGAGAAGTCAGGACCAACCGGGACCTTCGTCCTGTGGGACTGTTCTATGGCCTTGCCTACTGGAACGCCCTCTTCTGCCCAGACCTGGCCCGGGTTTTCACTCTTGCCGGTCGACTGAACCTGTGGAGTCTGGGTTTACCCATCATCGGATGCGCCGTGTTTTTTGTAATCCTGGTGAAGCTGACCAAGCCTGCCCCTGCCCGGCCGCAGACGCCGGCAGGTCCCCTGGAGGGGAAATCAAGAGCGGCCATCATCCCCATTGTCATCGCCACCACGGGCTTCACCGGGATGACGGCCGACCTGATCGTCATCTTTGCCTTCCAGAGCCTCTACGGTTACGTATACCACTGGATTGGATTGCTCATCGGCACCTTCATGGCGGGATTGGGCCTGGGAGGGCTGCTCATGACCCGCCGGTTGGGCAGGATAGGGCGAGAGAAACTTGCTATTCTGAAGCTGGAGGTGGCCCTGGTTCTCTACTGGGCTCTATTGCCCGTCGTCCTGAGCAGCCTGTATGCCCACATCACCCAACCCCTGGCGTTCGGCTCCATCCAGTGGACTCTGCTCTTGTTGAACGCTCTGGCGGGTTTTCTGGTCGGTTCCCAGTTCCCGCTGGCTAACAGGATGTGGCTGAGGGGCCGTGAGAGTCTGAGGGGCAAGGCCGGCTTCCTATATGCCTGCGACCTGGTAGGGGCCTTTGTGGCCTCCATTCTGGTCTCAGTGGTCCTGGTCCCAGTTCTGGGTATCCTGGAGACCTGCGTGCTGGCTGCTATCCTCAAATTGGGCAGCCTGCTGCTGGTGATTACCCTGCCTACCCACCATTAGGCATCTCTTCATAACCTCAAACGTCCCACCAAATGCCGGGGATTCGGTGCCCGCAGAAGCGGCACCTTCCCTTCTCAACCTCGAGCGAGATAACGGCGAAGTGGGTACGCTGGATGATCTTCTCGCCGCACGCTGGACAGAAGGTGCTGTTGCGTTCGTGTCCGGGGCAATTGCCGATGTAGACGTAGTACAAGCCCTCTTCATCGGCCACCTCGGCCGCGCTCTCCAGCGTCTCAATGGGCGTAGGCGGCAGGGTGGTCAGCTTGTAGGCGGGAAAGAAACGGGTGAAATGAAGAGGTACCTCTTCGCTCAACGTGTCACAGATCCACCGGCACATGCGCCGGATATCGTCCATATCGTCATTGAGGGTGGGTATCACCAGGTTCACAATCTCCAGGTGAACGCCGCTCTGGTGGACCTGCTGCAAAGTGCGCAGCGTTGGCTCCAGCTCAGAAAGACTCAACTCCTCGTAGAACTCCTGTGTGAAGGCTTTCAAGTCGACGGTGACGGCGTCCATATGCTCCAGCAGTGCGGCCATGGGTTCTTCGTTCATGCCTCCATTGGTATGGAAGATCGTTCCCAGGCCTGCCTCTTTGGCCAGCTTGGTTACATCGAACATGTGCTCGTAGAAGACCGTGGGCTCGTTGTAGGTGAACGATACGGCGTCGAACCCCATCGCCTCCGCGACGGTCTCCTCGGGGGTGATGAGCATGTGGTTCATCTCCTCGAAGTCCCTTTGGGAAAGATGCCAGTTCTGGCAGAATTTGCACCGGTTGTTGCAGCCGGCCGTGCCGGTGCAGAGGATGTTACCGCCCGGCAGCATGTGAAAGGATGGCTCCTTCTCGATGGGGTCTATATGCAGAGCACTGGGGCGGCCGTAGACCAGGGTGTAGTAGCGGCCGCCGATGTTGACCTTGTTGCGGCAGAATCCCCGCCACCCTTCGGGGACGATACACTTGCGGAAGCATAGCTGACATTGCACCTGGTCCCCAAACAGGCGATCGTAGTACCGCGCTTCGTGAAGTCCTTCGGGAATGACCGTGGGCTCGATGGCAAACGTCGGGAGACCTTCTGGGGTGAGGGTAGGCTCTGGAGCAGGGGTTGGTGTTGGGGTCGAGGTTGGGGCAGGTGGCGGTGTCGCCCTGGCGGTTGGCTCGAGCGGCACGATCTCAGCCAAGCGTTGTGGACCGGCGCAAGAAGCCAGCCCGGCTCCCACCGCGGCCAGAGATCCCCTCTGGAGAAACTCCCTTCTGGTGAGTTTCACTCTCATTGCCACAACCTCCTGCCTGGAGCCAGTCTCTGACAGACGATCATCCAGCACTTCGCTGGCCGGGGAGTGCTAGAGGTGAGACGACAGATATGGCGTGGCGATATATTTCTGCAGCGAGGAGATGAACGAAAAGTGAAGATGAAGAGGGTGATCCGCCACCCAATACCATCTTATTACAACTCAGAACGCCTGTCAACCATGTCTCTTTGTGTCTCCAAGACATGCTTGACATAGTGAAGGGCGCGGGCTACAATAGCTGCCGGGTTCTGGTGGGATGTCCGTATGGGGCGTGCCGTCCGCCTGTGAACACCACATCAAGGATACCCTCCGGGTCAAGGACACAGAATCACCTGTCTCACTCACACCGGGAGACGCAGTACACAATGGCAGAAATCACCCGAAAAGATCTGATATTGGCTCTGGTCGCGGCCGGCGACCAGCCTCGGCTGGCGGGCGTTGATTTGAGCGGCCTGACTCTGAAGTGTTTTGACCTGCGCGGTGCCAACCTGAGTGAGGCTGATCTGAGTGGCGCCGATTTGCGCGGGGCCAACTTGAGCAAGGCGGCGCTGCGTGATGCTAACCTGCGCGGAACCTATCTGGCTGGTGCCAATCTGAGTGAAGCTGGGCTGCTGGGCGCCAACTTGACCGGGGCTGACCTGCGGGGAGCCGACCTGAGCGGGGCTCGTCTGGGTGGGGCCAAGCTGAGGAAGGCGGTTCTGTACCGGGCCGACCTGCGCGGCGCCGACCGGCCCCAGGCGGATCTGAGCAGTGCCAACCTGGGCGAGTGTTGTCTGTACGGCGCTGATCTGACCCGCGCCAATCTGAGCGGCGCCAACATGACCAGCGCTGACCTGCGTGGCGCCAAGCTGACCGAGGCGGTCATGCCAGACGGCAGCATCCACGCTTGACGGGAGCACGGACGCCAGCGCAGGCTGGGAGCGCAGGCGTCTCGCCTGCTCCTCCTGGTCGTTGCTGAATTGAACCCAACCCGTCACGCTGCAAGCGTGACCTACGTGTGGCCAAGGCATCATGGTAGACCATATGCGACGGTGGTGGGAGTCCCCTTGGATCGGCCTGATTGTGGTGTTGGCCGTGGCGGCCTTGCTCCGTTACCCCCTTCTTGACCAGGTGCCGCCGGGGCTCAACTTCGACGAGGGGGGCGAGGGCATTGCCGCTCTCGACGTGTCTCACGGCGTTTATCGCCTGTGGTGGCCCATCGGCGGCGGCAAGGAGCCACTGATGGCCTACTTGGTGCAGCCGTTTTTCTGGCTCTTTGGTCCCACCCGCCTGGCCTTGCGTCTGTACACGGCCACTCTGGGCCTGGTGGCAGCCGGCGGCACGTACTGGCTGGCCTGGGAGATGTTCGGTCGGCGCTGGCGGCCCAATTCGGAGCGACACTCCATTGCACGGCTCACCATCCCGCTGCTGGCCGGATTGGGATTGGCCACCGCCTTCTGGCACGTGGCCTACAGTCGCATCGCCTTCAGGGCACTGGCCATGCCGGCGGTGGAGGCGGTGGCGCTGGCATGGTTCTGGCGGGCATTAAGTTGTGTCCCTTCCCCAAAAGGGAGCGGCCAGAGCCGGTTCGCGTGCTGGCCCCTTTTTCTTGGAGCGGGTGTCTTCATCGGTCTGGGCGCATACACCTATCTGGCGGGACGATTCGTGCCGCTGGCAATCGTCCTCTTCCTGATCCTGGAGGCAGTGCTTGCCCGATTCACCGACCAACGCCCGCTACTGGAGCGCCACTGGCGAGGACTGGTAATGGCCGCGGTGGCCGCCGGGTTGGTGTTTTCGCCGCTGGCGATCTTCTTCGCCCGTCACCCGACAGCCTTTTTCGAGCGCGGCGCGTCGGTCTCCATCTTCAGTCCGGCCTGGAATCAGGGCGATTTCTGGGGCACCTTGCTCCACACGACGCTCACCACACTGGGCACCTGGGCCACCCTGACCGGAGATCCCAATCCGCTGGGTAACCTGCCGGGCAAGCCCATGCTGGGCCTGCCATTGGCGCTGTTCTTCTGGGCGGGTGTTGTCGCCTGCGTATGGCACGTGGTCCGTTATGCCAGGAGCAGAATCCTGGAGGGTTCCATCCTCCTCCCCGGCCCTTCGCCCCTTCCCTATCTGTTCCTGTTGTGTTGGTGGCCAGTGATGCTCCTGCCCGGCATCCTGGCACCTGAGGGTGCGCCCCATCACTTGCGCCTCATCGGCACGGGACCGGCCACCTACCTGCTGGTTGCCGTGGGGCTGGAGCACATCATTCAGCGGGTGGGTGAACGAATCAGCGAATCAGCGAGTCAGCGAAAGGGGCAACGCCGTTTGCCACTCCATCGACTGGCTTGGATGACCCGCGCCTTGGGCCATTGGCCAATTCTGCCTCTGATCGTGTTTGTGCCCATCGGGTTGGCGACCGCGGGCGCATATTTCGGGCCGTGGGCGCGCCTGCCAGACCTGTATATGGCGTTCGATGTGTATGCCGCCGAGCTGGCAGGGCAGATCACTGATGACACGACCCCAGGAGTGGCCTATGTGATTCCGATGGACTTGCGGGCAGGGCACGAGGCGCGTCATTACACGCTGGATTTCCTCTATCGTGGGAACACGCCCTACCGCTATTTGCCGGTAGACGAGACCACGGTTGGCGCACTGCTGACGGATGCCGCCTTCGGTCAGGAGACCCTGCGGGTGGTGTGGTGGACGCAAGACAAACACATGGCCGCAGATGAGCGAGAGGTGACCGCCTATCGGCTGGCGACCAACGCCCGGACAGTAGGTGAGGAGACTTACCCGGTGTACCGGGTTGAAATCTGGGAGATGCCGTCACGGCAAACCATCTTCAGGTTGCCGGCCATCAGGACTGAGGTGAGCGCCACCTTTGGAGATCGGCTGCGACTGGAAGCAGCTCACATCCAGGGAGGTGATGGGCAGGCGGCCGTCGCCTTGCGTTGGGCGCCGCTGGC
>JAUVRU010000460.1 GCA_030597485.1 Anaerolineae bacterium | reverse complement strand
TGACCGCGTCCCAGATGACGACGATCAGCGGACGGCCGCTGCCCTCCCCACTGGACATCACTGCCAAGATTCGCTACCAGGCGACTGCCAGCCCTGCTATTCTTACCTGCCTGCCCGGCCAGCGGGCGCACCTTCGCTTCGACCACCCCTTGCGCGACATCACACCGGGCCAGAGCGTCGTCATTTACCAGGATGACGTGCTGCTGGGCGGGGGAGTCATCGAACCGGAAGACATCGACCATGCGACCTGAACTGCTGCTCATACTGCTCATAGGAGGCATCTACGGCGCGCTGTTCCATCTTTGGCGCGGCAAATCCTTCCGCGACTTGCTCGTCTACATCGTCACCGCCATCGTCGGCTTCGCCTTGGGCCACGTGGTAGGAGAGATCATCAACCTGGACGTTTTCACCATTGGGCGACTGCACGTTGTCGAAGCCACTCTCGTGAGCTGGAGTTTGATGTTCATTGGCAACTGGCTGAAAGTGTGATATAATCACGGACGGTGTTTCGTCGCCCGTGCCAAAGGAGTGGTACCACTATGCCTTACGATCACCTTGATGCAAGTGCAGATACACCGTCGGAGCCGGTTCCCCAACTGCCAGAGCCTGGCACGGCGGAGCAGGAATCCTCCCCCGCAGAGCTTTCGCCCGGCCTGGGCGCCAGCCGTTTGCCGGCGATCATCGCCGGTGTGGCAGCGGTTGTCATCCTGGCCGCTCTGATCGCTATCGGCGTGTTGCTTTTCAACCACCCCCAGACGGCGGCCGTGCTGCGCGATATCTTCATCGTCTTGCTGGGCGTCCAGTCGATGATCATCGGCTTGCTCGTGGTGGCAATGCTGGTGACCCTCATCTACATGGCGTTGAAAATCTATGACCTGACGCAGTTCGTGGAGGATGAACTGCGCCCCATGCTCAGCCGGGCAGACGACATGATGCGCACCGTTCACAGCCGGACTGTCTTCATCAGCGACACGGCCGTCAAGCCGGTCATTGGTGTTATGGGCTATGTTTCGGCTGTCAAGAGCATCATCAGATCATTCAACCGATCATCACGCTAATCAACATAGGAGGCTAACAAATGGCAGATCGCAACGGTGGCGGCGAGTTTTTCGCCGGACTGGTTATTGGTGGAATGGTGGGAGCCGCAATGGCTTTGCTTATGGCCCCCCAATCAGGACAAGAGACACGATCCCAGATCCGCAGCGCTAGCCTGGAGATCAAGGACCGAGCCACTGACACTATGCTGGAGGCGCGCGAAAAGGCCGATGCAATCATCGCCGATGCTCGCCGGCGAGCGGAAGACATTGTCGGCGATGCCCGTCACCGCGCCGTCCAGATCACGGAAGAGGCGCAAGAGGAAGCAGACGAAGCATCGGAGGCATAGGTGGTCTGCTATCGCCCCCACAGATGGGCGACCGCATACCCACCACGTTACTCAAGGTTCTGACCGGGAGCGTCAGTCTCAGTCCGTCCCCCAATATTCCCCCTTCTCTGTGCTTGGCTGCGGGGCGGGGGTGAGGGGGACTGTCTTGATGGCGTGTTCTCCACACACCCATCGAACAGGCAACCCTCATGAGCGAGCATATCCTGCTGGTGGACGACGATGCGCTGCTACGTCGCAGCCTGGCTTTCAACCTGGAACAATCGGGCTACCGGACCAGCACGGCTGCCAGCGCGGAAGATGCTATGGCGCTGGTGCGCCGTGACCAGCCCGACCTGATACTCCTCGATATCGGGCTGCCCGGCATGGACGGCCTGGAAGCCCTACGGCGCTTTCAGGAGCAGATGAGCCTGCCGATCATCTTCCTCACCGCCCGCCGGCGGGAACTGGACCAGGTATTGGGACTGGAGCTGGGCGCCGACGATTACGTCACCAAGCCCTTTCAACTGGACGTGCTGCTGGCCCGAATCAAGGCGGTGCTGCGCCGGTCCGCGCGGGGGCAGGCAGCAACCACCGCAGCTGAATCCGCCCCCTTGGTAGTGGGTGACGTCACGATTGATCCGGCAGCCCATACCGTCACGGTGGGAGGGCGTCGGACAGATCTGCCACCTCGAGAGTTCGATCTGCTGCACACGCTGGCGTTGGAAGCGGGGCGGGTGATCTCCACGGACAAGCTGTTGAGCCGGGTGTGGGGCGCAGAGTACGCTGGCGAGCCCCAGGTGGTCTACGTTCACGTCCGTTGGCTGCGCGAAAAACTGGAAGCAAACCCCAGCCAGCCAACCCGCATCGTCACCATCCGCGGCGTGGGCTATAAACTGGAACCGCAGGAGGCCTGATCGTGCGCAGCCTGCGCGTTCGTCTGATTCTGAGTCACATGCTGCCCGTGGTGGTGATCACGCCCCTGGTGGGCATTACCCTCACATATCTGCTGGAAACCCAGGTACTGCTGGCCAGCGTGTCCAACGAGCTGATGGGGCAGGCCACATTGATGGCCAACGTGGCCTCCAACCAGACCGGCATCTGGTCAGACACGGGGCAAGCCCACGCCTTTGTGACCGACATCAGCCCACAGGTGACGGCGCGAATCATGATACTGGACTCCAGGGGATACGTGATGGCTTCCAGTGATCCCGGAGCAGGTGACAACGCATCCCGTCCGCTGGACCATCCCGGCGTGGCCACTGCTATGGAGGGGCAGCCATCCCTGCACGTGGACCACAGGGCATACTTCTTCGCGGAGTACATCACACACGCTGAATCTGCGGAAATCGCTGACGCTCTGGTTCCAGTGATGGGACCTGACCAGCAAGTCGTCGGCATCATTCGTTTGACCCAGCAACTGGCCCACATCCACGACCGATTCCTGGATCTGCGCCGGCTCATCATCACCGTACTGGTCGTCGGGCTGCTGCTGAGTCTTGGTGTGGGATGGGTGCTGGCCCTGAACCTCAGTCGTCCGCTACAACAGGCGACGCAGGCGGTAAGCGATCTGACCAGTGGGGAACGATCGGCACCGCTTCCCGAACAAGGCCCGGATGAGATTCGTCTGCTGTTGCGGGCTGTCAATACCCTGGACGCACGTTTGCGCGCCGCGGAACAGGCCCGCCGGCAATTGCTGGCCAATCTGGTGCAC
>JAUVRU010000503.1 GCA_030597485.1 Anaerolineae bacterium | reverse complement strand
GTCAAAATCGTCACCGCCCAGGAAGGTATCACCGTTCGTGGACTTGACTTCAAACACTCCCTCACCCACATCCAGTACGGATATGTCAAAGGTGCCACCGCCCAGATCGTAGACGGCTATGGTCTCGTCTGCCTGTCTGTCGAGACCATAGGCCAAGCTGGCGGCAGTGGGCTCGTTGATGATGCGCAATACGTCCAGACCGGCGATTTTGCCCGCGTCTTTGGTCGCCTGGCGCTGACTGTCGTTGAAATAGGCGGGCACGGTGACGACTGCCTGGGTAATCGCTTCGCCCAAATGGGCCTCGGCATCGGCTTTCAGCTTCTGCAAGATCATGGCGCTGATCTCGGGAGGGGAGTACTCTTTGTCACCCATCACCACCCGCACGTCCCCGTTGGGGGCTTCTACTATCGGGTAGGGGATATGCTTCAGGGCGTTCTGCACTTCCGGGTCCTTGTACTTCCGGCCCATGAAACGCTTGATCGAAAAGACAGTGTTTTCGGGATTGACGATCGCCTGTCGCCGGGCGATTTGTCCCACCATGCGCTCACCGGTTTTCGGGTTGACCGCCACCACCGATGGGCAAAGGCGTGCCCCCTCGGCGGTGGGGATTATCACCGGCTCACCACCCTCGATGACCGCCACTACCGAATTCGTCGTTCCCAGATCGATGCCGATGATTCTTCCCATCTCGTCAATCTCCTTCACTAGATATCAGACGTACAACAACAGCGGTCAGATGTCAACTCCCGGAGTTGCAAGCCACTTTCACCAAAGCAGGGCGCAACACACGATCGCCCAGCCGATAACCCCGCTGTATCTCCTCAATACAGATACCATCAGGATAGTCTTCGGTCTCCTCCTGCATCATGGCTTGGTGCCATTGCGGATCGAAAGGCTTGCCAGCGGCTTCCAGGGGAGCCACGTTCTCGCTTTCCAGGAGCTTCTGCAATTTCTTCATGATCATGGTTATGCCATTCATCCATGCCGTGTCTTCCATCTCCGGTGGCAATTCCTGGAATGCTCGCTCGAAGTCGTCCACGACGGGCAAGATCTTGAGCAGCAATTCCTCATTGCTTCTGGAGCGTATCTCCTCGCGCTCGGCTTCCACCCGCTTTTTCAGGTTGGCAAACTCGGCTCTCGCCCGTTGCCATCCATCGAGATACTCGGCCGCCTGGGCTTGTGCCTTTTCCAGTTCGGATTGGAGGGTGGCCAGCGGATCATCTTCCTCTTGTTTGGCCGCCAGGCCCTCTGTGCTCTCCACGTTTTCAGCCACTTCTGCCTCCAGGGCTTCAGCTGCTACCGATTTATCCCTCTCGTTGTCCATGGGCCAGGCGTCTCCTTGACTATCCCATCAGGAATCCCGGCTCTCCCAGGAACCGGGTCTGTTGCATCAACGACCGTAGAGGTCGCTCACCATCTCGCTCATCAGCTGTGACACGTAGCGTACCACTGACACAGTCCGCCCATATTGCATGCGGATGGGACCGAGCACACCCAATGTCCCTGTGGCCTGGCTGGCAACGCCATAACGAGCCAACACCACACTGACTTCTGACAGGTCCTCCCACCGCCCTTCACCACCGATAATGATTTGCAGGCCCCCTTGCTGCATCACTTCGCCAATCAACTCCTCGACGAACTGACGCTCTTCCAGGGCCCGCCCGATCTGATGGGCGCTGTCGTTGTGCACGAACTCGGGCTGGTTGAGTATGTTCAGCAATCCATCGCGATAGACGTCGGTGCTGGTACGCGTATCTGTCCGGCGCATCGTATCGAGTACCATATCCGCCACCAGATTCTCAAAGTCCGTCAGGCTGGACCGGGTTGCCGCCACCCCTGCCCGATTGCAGCCTGCCCATAGGTCCGTAAGGCGATGCGCAACGCGAGACAGCTGGTCCTGCGACTGGGGGCTGGACAGGGTGAGAATCTGCTGCTTCACGATGCCAGCCTGAAGTACCAGTATGAGCAGCGCCACCGAGTCGTGGATGGAGATCAGCTCCATATGCTTCAACCGGCACTGGGTTGACCTGGGCGCCGTTATCCACGCCGCCCCCTGCGCCTTGTGGGCCAGCACGGCTGCTGCCAGGCGCATCCATTGGTCCAGGTCAAGCCGGGCCTGGTGAAACTGGTGGTTGATGGTGCGCTGCTCGGCCAGCGCCAGGCTGCTTTCACCCATCAACTTCTCCACAAAGTAGCGGTATCCCTGCTCGGTCGGCACCCGGCCGGCCGAGGTGTGGGGATGAGTGAGGTAGCCTCTGTCCTCGAGCGCAGCCATCTCGCTGCGGATGGTGGCCGGGCTCACCCCCAGGTCATAGTTGTCGCTGATGGCCTTGGAGCTGATCGGCACTGCCGCTTCTATGTACTCACTTACTACCAGGCGGAGTACCGCCTGGCAGCGGGGGGTGAGGTCTTCGGGTGCTGGTGACAATTCGGTGATGTCCCTAAACTCCTTCGAAATCAGTTGTGCTGTGCTGTTAGCACTCTCACCCTTAGAGTGCCAAAACTCACAGAAGTTATGATACCACGAAGGGGAATGGGTGTCAAACTAGGACAAGAGGGAGGCAGATACGTTGGACGTGGCTGCAAAATGGTGACGGAAGAACCCTTCAGCCACGTTGCCGTGCTTCCGAGCTACGAGTGAACTTCTGAAAGATGTTGTTGGAGAATCCTAGATAGGACTGGCAGTCCTGGTCACGAGTTCTCACACAAGCTCAGCCAGTCCGACAGGGACAGCAAATCCTGGGGTAGAGTCGTCAATGAAGGACTGCCAGTCCTATTGGACAACATGCTTAGTTCAGGATGGCATATCCAGGAAAGGGCAACTACGATGACGAGACGCCGTCGATGGACGGCG
>JAUVRU010000129.1 GCA_030597485.1 Anaerolineae bacterium | reverse complement strand
GGTTTCTGGATGACCTGTTCCTCAAGTCACCGCGGCTGGTGCGTCCCCTGCTGTTCCAAAATACCACCTTCGCGTCCGGTGCCGGGGAACTGAGTCTGCACTATCGCATCAAGGGCCCCAGCTTTACCGTAACCAGTGGATTCCATTCGCTGATCATGACCCTGGAGACAGCCGCCATAGCGATCGCTACAGGTCGTATCCGATATGCGCTGGTAGTGGCCTGTGATGAGATTTCGGCCATTCAGTACCAGGTGTTGGCCAATCTGGGCGTACTGGCGAAGTCACCGGTTGCCAGGCCCTTGGATGCCGGTAGGGATGGTATCATACCCTCAGAAGGCGCCGCAGCCCTAGTGCTGGAGTCACCGGCCTCGGCCCGGAAACGGGGTATTGGGATCCTTGGACTGGTTGCGGGAATTGGAAGCTCCCATGATGCGTGCCCGGGGCGGCGGGTGGACCCATTCGGTGGAGGGGGGAGACGTGCGATGCAGCGTGCCCTCGAACAGGCGGCTCTTGAATTGGGGCAGATTGACGGCATACTGGTCTCAGCCTCGGGGTCTCCGGTACTCGATCGGGCCGAGGCCCGCGCGTTGCAGGCCTTGGGCGGGCGAACACTGCCTCCCCTGACCGCGCTCAAGTCGATGCTCGGGGAAGCCCATGCTGCCTCTCCCGGACTACATATAGTGACAGCACTGCAAACAATGCGAGAAAAGCTACTCCCGGCGACTCAGGGTTGGCAGAATCCAGACCCCGGTGGGATCACCCCGGTGAACCGCAGGCCCTTGGCGCTAGCACCAGCCAACCTGCTGGTGAATGCCTATGGACCTGGTGGCGGAGCGGCCAGCCTGGTCTTGGCTCGCCCACCCGAGGACAAGCTATGACACACCATTGTACCGAGCCGCTATCGCGGTAGATTTTAATCTCAACACTGAGAATTTTCAGGAAACTTCTGTTCTTGTCTTGCCCGGAGCGGGGAGCTATACTGCTAAATACGGTCTTCATACTGAAATACATAGCTCTTTGTTTTTACGTGAAAAATAATACCAAGAATGATATTTCCCATCCTGCCTACAAAGGAAGCCCATCAACGTGGATTTCTCACAATAATCAACCATGGTGCGTCCAGTCGGGCCCGTCCAACTCCAGGATAAGATTGTGGTTTGCTCCGCGCACACAATCCATCCTTATTCGTTAGGAATCATAAGTGGAAGAAAATAAGCAACGACTCAAAGAAATTATTTGCCAACGTATCGAGGTCGGTGTGACGCCGGACCAGATTGGTGATGACCAGCCTCTATTCGAGGGTGCCCCTGGAGCTCTGGGTCTGGATTCGATCGAGGCGTTGGAACTAGTGGTGGGTATAGGAGAGGCATTTGGCCTGCGCATCGATGGTGAGGGTATAGACATCGCCGCCAAGTTCTTTTCCGTCACTACCCTGGCGAAGTTTGTGGAGGAATTGAAGGCTAAACAAGCAGCTGGGCAGTGAATGTGGACCGAAAACAAATCATGGCTTGTATCCCACACAGACCCCCCGTGTTGTTGTTGGACCGGGTCGAGGATCTGCATCCGGGCCTGTCAGGGGTCGGCGTCACCGACATTTCGCAACATGCCGGCGTATTTGCGGGCCACTTTCCCGGGGAAGCCGTAATGCCCGGGGTGTTGTTGGTCGAATGCATGGCCCAGACCGCCGCGGTGGTCTTCGCGCCGCCGCCAACAGAGAGGCAAGTTGGTCCACCCAAGTACCTGGCTCGCATCGAGAAAGTGACCTTCAAACGCCCGGTCGGGCCTGGGGAGACCCTGCGCAGTCACATCCGCCTGGTGAAAAAATTCGGTATTCTCATCAAGGTGGAGGGCCTGGTGACCAGCGAGATGGGACTCGCCGCCCAAGGGCAACTGCTCCTTTACGACACTGAGGCCCAAGTGGTCGCAGCGACCCAATGATGGAGTTATCCAAGCTATTGGAGGGTCAGGTGGCAGTGGTCACTGGGGCTTCGGGTGACTTGGGGCGTGCCATTGCCCTGGGCCTGGGAGCCGCCGGGGCGCATCTCGTGATCCACTACCGTAGCCGTAGTAACATGGCGAAGGAAACGGTGGAGGAACTGCGTCGGATGGGCACGGAGGCCGAGGCGATTCAGGCCGATCTCAACGGGGGCGACGCCGTTGCCCGGCTGATGACGGAGGCTCACCAGCGTTGGGGGCGCCTGGATGTCCTGGTCAACAATGCCGGCGGTAGCCGGGATGGCCTTTGCATGATGCAAGCGGAGCGGGATCTGCGGGAAATCGTGGACAGTAACCTCATCAGTGCCGCTCTATGCTCCCGTGAGGCAGTGAGGTATATGTTGCGCAGTCACCACGGCGCAATCATCAATATCAGTTCCCTGAGCGCTCTTACCGGCCTGCCGGGCCAGACGGCCTACTCCGCGGCCAAAGCCGGACTCATCGGCCTGACCCGGGCCTTGGCCCAAGAGGTCGGAACAAAGGGAATCAGGGTCAATGCGGTGGCCCCAGGCCTAATCGATTCGCAGGTAGTGAGGGCACTACCTGAGCACCTGCGGGATGTGCGCAATATCGCCTTGGGACGCTATGGTCGGCCGGATGAAGTGGCCAACGCGGTGTTATTTTTGGCCAGCGACCTGTCGAGCTATGTCACCGGCTCAGTGCTGAACCTGAGCGGTGGCCTCTATACCGGTAGTAGCTGAAGATCTTACTTCCATAAGAATATGGAGACCCTAAACGATTTGCTGGCTTCCTTCCCCAAACATGCCGACAAGCTACTGTTCCGTGGCGCCCATCAGTCCTTGAGTTATACCGATGCCCACCAACGCGCCTTGGCATTGGCTGCCTCTCTGCGCGGCTTGGGGATGAGTCTCGGGGATACGGTACTACTTACCTTGGAAAACAGCAGTGCCTTCCCTGTTGCATTGTTGGGTGTGGTCGCGGCTGGCTGTACCGTAATCCTGGGTGACCGGGAGACCGGTGCTCAGCTTCTGGCCGGAGTGGGTGGCAGGATACCGACGGCCCATATTCATGACCATGATGGTGAGCCGTGCTTGAAATTGACAGACTCCGGGAAGCCCAGTCTGCCCCTGGAACAGCTACCCCGTGGGGCCTCAGGCGTACACTCGCTGCC
Organism: Anaerolineae bacterium; assembly: GCA_030597485.1. Lineage (GTDB taxonomy): Bacteria > Chloroflexota > Anaerolineae > 4572-78 > NAK82 > JAUVRU01. The sequence goes on along the minus strand of JAUVRU010000129.1, from coordinate 3,253 downwards.
ACCGCCCGCAGCAGACAGGGCCGCGGTGGTAGTCTATACCTCAGCCTCGTCAGGGGTGGCGCGGGGAGTCGTCAAGACCCATGCCAATCTGATGGTGGAAGTAGCGGATCTGGCGCGGATCCTGGCCCGACGCGGCGATCGCTTTCTGTCGGTACTGCCTTGGAGTTACATTTACGGCCTGCTACACCATCTGCTGGTGCCGATGTTTGTGGGAGGAACCGCGTGGTACCTGCGTCAGTATACTCCCAGGGATATAGTACAGGCCGTGGCCCAAGGCCAGGTGGACCTGTTTATCGGGGTTCCGGCCCTGTACCGTGTGCTCGCTGGCCTGCCGGCCCCGCTGGTACCGGGAAATCTTACCTGGGCGGTATCATCAGGGGCGCCATTGGACGATGCCACTGCGTTGCGTATAGGCGAGCGTCTGGGCTGGCCCTTGGTGGAATTCTACGGCTCCACCGAGAGTGGTGGCATCAGTTTCAACCCCGACAAACTGAGTTACAGCAGTTCGGTCGGTCACCCCATGCCCCACATCGAGGTACGCGGACCGACTGGCAGCGGTGGGTCGGGGGTGCTCGAGGTGCGTGGCCCTACGGTCTCCGATTGGGCCTATGAGGGGAGTGATGAGGTGCGCTTGACCGATGATCGAGGTTGGTACCGGACCAATGATACGGGCCATATCGACAGCGACGGCAGGCTCTATCTCCAGGGACGGCTGGACCGCCTGATCAAGGTCGCTGGAAGGCGGGTGTCCTTGGATAGTATCGAGGCTGCACTGCTCGCCTTGCCGGGAGTGGTGGATGCTGCGGTCGGTGTGCGCATCGATCGTATTCACGGTGAGGTCCCTGTGGCGGATGTAGTGTTTACCCCTGGCAGTGACTGGAGCGTAGAGACTTTGATGCAGGCCTGCCGCAATTCACTGCCACCCCACAAGAGGCCGCGGCAAATCGTACTGTGCAGGCGCATCGATCGCAAACGGGTGGGTAAGGCAGCAGTGGCTATCGCTGCGTTGACCTCGTCACCGGAAGAGTCATGAACAAAGTCGTCTTTGCCCCTCTCTCCAATACCTACTCCCATATTACCGATTGTCTGGCGGTAGCCGACCAACTGGCTGACCGGGGCTGTCAGATACACTTCCTGGCCAGTCGTGACAAGCAGAACTTTGTTGCCACCCAAGGCTATCCTGTCACCCCGACTCTGGAACTCTGGGAGGGGAGGGGTGAGCAGGAGGTAATGAGTTGGTTCGATGACCCACTGTGGTTTCGCGATGTGGTCGTTGACGAGTTGCGGGTACTCCAGGATCTGCGTCCAGACCTGGTCGTGGGCAGTTACCGCTACACTACTCGCATCACCTGTCGGCGCTTGGGGCTGCCTTACTTCAGCATAATGGGACCCAATATGGCGCCAACGTTCCATCGCTACCTGGGCATTCCACGGGAACTGGTCGACGATCGCGCCATCGAAGTGTTGCTGCGTATCTACCGGGAACGCCTGGAGAACGTCAAGACCGCCCTGCCCGCTTGGGCCTGGAGTGATTTGCCGGAGATGCGATCGCTATTGCTGGGGAGGCGTACCTTTTTCCACACCCTGTCTGAGATCGAACCCCTGGATGGCTTGGATGATAGCTATGCCTACGTCGGACCGCTACATTGGCAAGGTTGGCGACAGTATAGTTCCAGCTCTGACTATTTCAGCAAAGCGAATTGCCGTGTATTGGTGTTTCTGGGTTCGGTGATCGCCTCCACTGAGGCCTTGGGTAAACTGGTAGTGGCCCTGGACCGGCCCGGCCTGGAATCCCTGGTGGTGGGGGCAGCGGCACCGGAAGGAATCTCCCCCCGGCTGCACTTCACCCCGGCAGTGGATTTGGAGGTAGCCCTCGCCAGCTGTGACTTGGCGGTGATCCACGGTGGCCTGAATATTTTCCAGCACTGCCTGGCCCTGGGAAAACCGTGCCTGGTGATCCCCCATCAGGTGGAACAGGCCCAGAATGCTCTGATCGGAGAGCAGCTGGGCATTGCTCGTAACCTCCTGGGACGGGGCCTCAAAGGCGAACTCAGCGCCGTGGCGTCGGGAGATGTGATAAAACGCCTCAAGGTGTTTCTTCGTTACCAGCAGGAGATCGGCAAGGCCAGTGTCGACCAACTGGCTACGGCGGTGGAAGAGGCCTCGGTAAACTTGGAGTGGCGTGCCCGCTGTCAGTCCATCGGCAGCTTGTGGCAACCTCGCTTCCAGGCCCATCACGGGGCAAGGGAGATCGCCGCCGCCATCCAGCAACAGCTTAGCGGGACCACTCGATGAATGTACAGATTGAGATCGGCACACACTGTAACTTCAAGTGTTTCTACTGTGCGGGCCGAGACATGCCTCAGCACTACATGTCCATGGCCTCATTCGAGGCAATTTTGGATCGCCTGCCACCCGGACGCCACCGTATATCCCTGCAGGGGGAAGGCGAGCCAACCACCCACCCCCATTTTTGGACGATGGTGACGTTGCTGAGGGTCCGCGGGACGATTCCCTATACCATCACCAACGGCAGCGTCATCGACCCCCAACGGGCGGCCCGAGAATTTCCGAAGATCGGTGTTTCCCTGGATACCATCGACCCGTTGGAGGCCGTCCGCATCGGACGCTATAAGCTGGAGCAGGTGATGTCCACCATCCAGGCCCTAGTGGCGGCCTACGGTGACCCGGGGCGGGTCATCGTGCATACGGTGGACTATGGGCAGGAGATGGCTCCCCTAGCCGCTTGGCTGGCCGACCAGGGTATCACCAAGCACTACCCCCAGCCTCTGCAGAGCAAGGACGACTATGCCTACCGTTATCCGGGTCAGGCGCTGGTGCATAGTGGAGAGTGTCTCTACCGATGCCGCTATGTTGAGTCACCGCTGATGCTCTACTATGATATCCAAGGTGTGGAGATGCCTTGCTGCTACATCAAGGATGGCGCGAAGTTCGAGTCCACCGACCATATCCGACGATCACTGGGGGCGGGCCGGATACCGCACTGTTGCAGCGGTTGTCGGGAACTATATACCGATTGACCTTTATGCACTAGACCAGATATCTCAGCATCCATCGTAGCAAGAGCGCCAAGGTGTCCGTAGTAGATAGGTAGAGAGATATCCGGGCTAGCCGTCGTCCCTGACAGGAAGCCTGCGCTGTCGTATCCAGTTCAACGTCAGGGAGATATCGACATCCATGCGCCGGTCCTCAGTTACCATCGGGATGTCCCGGCGGATGTGGTCACGCAAGG
>JAUVRU010000407.1 GCA_030597485.1 Anaerolineae bacterium | reverse complement strand
TGGGGGGGGTAGAGGGTATCGTCCAGGTCGCAAAGCAGGGATTGAAAGGTCGAATTATCCGTCATCAGGGGCATGTCCTGTCTATTGGCGTTCGGTGAATTCGGCCAGAATGTCGCGGAAGAGATCTGTGGCGATGTTCCTACCGGTCAGGATACAGACCACAGACTGTCCGGCCACGTCCAGAGCGTCGTTGAGCAAGGGGGCGATGGAGATAGCCCCGGCTGGTTCCACCACCAGTTGTTCCTGGTCGAGGAGGGTGAAGATGGCCTGGCGTAGCGTCGACTCGCTGGTCAGGAGCACTTCGTCGATGAGGGTGCCGGCCACGAAAAGCGGAACAGCGCCAAAACCACCGGCCAGCCCGTCGGCAATGGTGGGTTCGTGATCGTACGGGTCATAGGGTCTGCCGTCACGAAGACTGAGCCAGGCGGCTGGACTGGCCTCAGGCTGGACGCCCAGGACCCGGCAGCCTGGGTTCATTCCTTTTGCGGCAGTGGCCACGCCGGCCACCAGTCCCCCGCCACCGACGGGCACCAGCAGCAGATCGACCGTTGGCAGGTCGGAAAGGATCTCCAACCCCAACGTCCCCGGACAGGCAATGACATCATTGTCGTCGTAGGCCTCGACATAGGTGGCGCCGGTCTCTCGGGCGAACGCTACCGCTGCCTGATGGGCATCCTCGTACGTGGTCCCCGCCTGATGTGGGGTCACGCCCATAAGGCGCAGCTTGTCGATCTTGCTGCGAGGAGCGTTGTCCGGCACGAAGATGTCGACAGAGGCGCCGCCGCTCGCCTGGACGGCGTATGCCACGCCCAGGCCGTGGTTGCCAGCGGAGCCAGTGACAACGCCCTGGCTCTTCTCACGAGCAGTGAGCTGCCTTACCTTGTTGAGCGCACCTCGCACCTTGAACGAGCCGGTCACTTGATGGCATTCCAGTTTGAGCCATACGTCAGCACCGGTGAGGGCGCTGAGGTAGGCACTGCGCACCAATGGCGTGTGCCGGACGGACGGCGCGATGCGCTGCTGTGCCTGCAAGATGGGTAACAATCCCAGGGTGGTGCGGGGCATGATTTCTCCTCTGCAGTCTGTACCCGGTCAGTCAATCGGTGGATATCTGCACGGGTGTGTCTCTTCAGGGAAAGAGCGGGCTGAGAACTGAACGCCGACTGCTGGCTGTTTCCATTTACAGGAGCAGCTTCATAGGTTGTTCCAGCGCTGCCTGGACAGATTGCAGGAAGGAAGCGGCCTCAACCCCATCTGTCACCCGGTGGTCGGCCGAGATGGTCAGCTTCATCCGTGTGCCAGCCGCCAATTGCCCGTCCTGGTCAACTACAGGCACTTGCTTAACAGCGCCGACGGCCAGAATCGCTGCCTGGGGAGGGTTGATGATGGCCACAAAATCCTCCACCCCAAACATCCCCAGGTTGGTGACTGTGAAGGTGCCGCCCACCATGTCTTCGGCCTGCATCCGGCCCCGACGTGCCCTCCCTATCAGTTCACGCGCTTCGCGGGCGATGTGAGCCAGTGGTTTTGTATCGCAATCCTTGATGACCGTCGTGATCAGGCCATTGTCACGGGCCACCGCGACGCCGATGTTGACCCGGTTGAGAATGTGTATCTTGTCTCCCGCCAGAGACGCGTTCAGCCTGGGGAACTGGCGCAGGCCAATGGCCGTTGCCTTGACGATAAGATCGTTGACAGATAGTCGCGCATCTTCGGGGACCAGATCGTTCATCTGGCTGCGCAGCGCCATCGCGGCTTCCATATCCACTTCCACGGTGATATAGAAGTGGGGTGCTTGCTGCTTGCTTTCAGTCATGCGGCGAGATATGGTCCTGCGCATGGGCGAGACAGGTTCGATGTGATATTCGTCCCCGGTGGGCTCGTAGGATGGTGTCGGGATAGGGGGAGGAGCCGCCTCGGCGGTTGTCTCCTCACGCTGTCTGAAGTATGTTTCGATATCGCGTTTGACAATGCGGCCACTCGGCCCGCTACCCTGCACTAGGCTCAGGTCTATGCCTAGTTCCTCAGCTATGCGCTGCGCTACCGGCGAAACAAGGATCCTTCCCTCATCAGCGCCGGCGGCGTGCGGGGCGGCTATCTTCTCCACGGCGATTTCCCGAATCGTCTCCGGCGCAGCGACGGCCGCTGGCAGCATCTGAGGGGCGGCGGCCAGTTCTGGGCTGAGTTCTGCCAGGTCGATCTCTTCGTCGGTGGCGCCCACCACCGCAATGGCCTGCCCCACAGGCACGACCGTGCCTACGTCCGCCAGAATGTGGCGCAGGGTGCCTGTCGTGAATGCGGTAACCTCCACGTTGGCCTTGTCTGTCTCGATGACGGCGACTACATCCCCCTCAGTCACGTCGTCACCAACTTGCTTGGTCCATTCCACCAGGGTTCCTTCGGCCATATCGAAGCCCATCTTGGGCATCGTGATCAGATCAGCCATCAGCCAACCTCCCTATTGGATTTCAGTTGCCTCAATCCAAAAACCCAAGATGTCAAATCCAATATCCGTAGCCTTATCTGTACAGCACGTCGTTGACGGCACGGACTATGTCTTCTTCCTGGGGCAGCGCCATTTGCTCCAGCCGCCGGTTATAGGGCAGCGGCACTTCGGCCTGGGCGACCCGTCGTACTGGTGCGTCCAGGAAATCGAAGGCCAGCTCGGTTACCCGGCTGGCAACCTCAGCGCCAATCCCGTACGTGCGCCATCCCTCTTCCACCACCACCATGCGGTTGGTCTTCTGCACCGATTCAAGGATGGGCCGTGTGTCCAGTGGACGCAGGGTGCGCAGATCAGTGACCTCAGCATCGATGCCCTGATCGGCCAGTTGATCGGCCGCTGACAGGGAGGCATGGAGCATCTTCGAGTAGGAAACGATGGTCACATCCTTTCCTTCTCGTTTGACGTCAGAGGTGCCAATCGGTACCACGAAGTCTTCGTCGTCAGGCACTTCACCCCGTACCTGATAGAGCGTGGCGTGCTCGATGAAAAGGACAGGGTCGTCGTCGCGGATGGCCGCCTTGAGCAAGCCCTTGGCATCGGCCGGCGTGCATGGCGCCACCACCCTCAGGCCAGGGAAGTGGGAAAAGACTACATCGGGGGTCTGAGAGTGAGTGGCCCCCAGCTGACGCCCGCCACCGCCGACGGTGCGAATGACGATGGGGCAGGTGATCTGGCCGTTGAACATATAGTGCAGCTTGGCCACGTGGTTCACGATCTGATCCATGGCGAGGAAGGCGAAATTGATGGTCATCAGCTCAGCCACTGGACGCAGACCAGCGATGGCAGCGCCAGCTGCTGCCCCCACGATCACGCCTTCGGCGATGGGGGTGTCACGCACACGCTTCTCCCCGAATTCGTCCAGGAACCCCCGGGTAACGGCATACGTGCCGCCCCATATCCCGATCTCCTC
>JAUVRU010000032.1 GCA_030597485.1 Anaerolineae bacterium | reverse complement strand
GCTGATTTGATCCTGGCCGTCGGCGAGCATAGGGGGATCGCCGAATTGATCCCGGAGGTGGCTGGTATGACCGGGGCACAGGCAGTAATCGCTGGCATCGACAGCGAGGCCTGGCTGCCACGCGGACTGGCGCGCCAGCTGCGGGGTTGGCTGAAGAACATGGAAGTGGCATGCGTGACTCCCAAACCGCTTTGTTCGTTGACGGAAACGCACTACAGTATCGGTCGCCACACCCACATCGCATCCGACCACCCACTCATCGTCGAATTCGCGCGCCATTTCGGCCAACCGGAATGGCGTCTCACCATAGATCCGGAGACCAGGACTGTCACATCCGCCGAAGTCGTGCGTGACGCTGTCTGCGGCTGTGCGCGACACGTAGCTCAGGGTTTGGTGGGTATCTCGGCTGACGACGCGGAACAGGAAGCTGGCCTGTTGCATCATCACTACCCCTGTTTGGCCGCTATGGGAATAGATGCCGACTACGGCGACACGTTGATGCACATCTCGGGCAACATAATGAAGGATGGCGTCGGTCAACAGGTCAAACCGTTCAAGCGTGTGCGCTATTTTGCCCCAACCACGCGCAGTGACTAGATCGACCAGGGGAATCGCGCCAACATCTGGAAGATGGGTACAGGGAGGGTGAAATGACCGAGGACAACCGCCCCGCTAATCTATCCCGGCGACTGAGTTCCTTGCGCCTGTTCGTCATTGGGCTGGTGGTAACCATTATCGCGCTGGGCCTGGCGCTGATCATGCAGGCCATCGCGCAGCCAGCCACCTCCACGCCAGCGGAGCCAGTGGACGCGCTGGCCAACAGCAAGGATGACTGTGTGACCTGTCACCGGCGCACATCGCCAGGCATCGTGCAGCAATTCGGCCATAGCACGATGGCCGCAGCTGAGGTCACTTGTCGCGACTGCCACGAGGTCAAGAGCGACTACCCCGGTGCGGTGCTACACGAGGGCACCTATGTGCTGCAGCAGCCGACCACCGCTAGGTGCCAGGAGTGTCACGCCACTGAGGTGGCTCAATACTACCAAAGTCGTCACGCGCTGCCGGCCTACGTTGCCTATGCCGGTTCCCAGGACCTTTCGCCCCAACTGCTGGCGCAGTATGAGGCCATACCCGAAGGCAGTTATGCACCCGACAAGTCGCGTAACGCGCTGTATGCCCTGGAGGGCCCCGACATCACCCGCTTCGCCTGTGAAACCTGCCACGGCATTGGCCAACCGGGGGCTGACGGTTCGGTGGGCCAGTGTCAAGGCTGCCACCTGCGACACCAGTTCAGCCTGGAACAGGCACGCAAACCGGAAACGTGCAATGCCTGTCACATCGGACCTGACCATCCCCAGTGGGAGATCTACCAGGAATCCCCGCACGGCATCGCCTACATGACGGGCGGTCATGACTGGCACTGGGAGGCAGAGCCGGGCACGCTGAAGGTAACTGACTTCCCCGCCGCCACCTGTGCCATCTGTCACATGAGTGGCTTCGGCGCCAGCACCACCACCCACGATGTGGGAGATCGCCTGGCGTGGTATCTATTCCCGCCCATCAGTGAGCGGCGTCCCGACTGGCAGGAGAACAGAACACAGATGCAAAATGTGTGCCTGGAATGTCACAACGTCAACTTCATCGAAACCTTCTATGCCGATGCCGACAAAGCCACCGAGGCAGTCAATGCCTGGGTGGTGGAGAGCAACGAAATCGTGGCGCCTCTGAAAGAGCAAGGATTGCTGACCGATGCGCCATTCGACCAGCCGATTGACTTCACCTACTTCAACCTGTGGCACCATTGGGGCCGCACGGCCAAGTTCGGCGCCTGGATGCAGGGACCAGACTACGTGCAATGGCACGGCGCCTACGAGATCCTCAACGACCTGGCCGAATTACGCGAGATTGCCCACGAAAAACTGGAAGCCGAAGAAGCGGGGGATTAGCGATGGCAACCGTAGCCTCAACTCTGCCACATGCTCGCCGGCTGCCTCTCTCCCGGGACCAGATGATGATGCTGATGGTGGCCATCAACGAGATATTCCTGGGAGTCGACATCTACCTGGCCCACAGTGTTAGCGGAACGATTGTACCGAGGGAATGGATCCCCATCATCTTTGGCCCTATCGCCGGGGTAGTGTTCTTGTTGGCAGGTATCATCGCCGTACGACGGCGGCGACTGGCCACTGGCATCGCCGTCGTTGTGTCGCTGGTCAGCATCGTCGTCGGACTCCTGGGGGCATATTTCCACGTGATACGAGCTATCCTCCCCTACGGACCCGCCGGTCAGCAGGTCACGGTCGACTATCTGGTATGGGCTCCCCCGATCCTGGCACCGCTCACGTTTGCGCTGGTGGGCGTATTGGGCATCAGTGCCATCTTGCTTGAGGACCCGCCTGATAGCGGAATGTTGGCGCTGCCGGCGGGACGAAGGGTGTGCCTGCCTTTCAGCAAGACCCGAGCCTACCTCCTCTGGGTGGGTCTGGGGAGTCTGGCCACGCTCATCAGGAGCGTGTTGGACCACGCACGCACCGATTTTCAGAACCCCTGGTTGTGGGTCCCCACAGCAGCCGGTATCTTTGCCATTGTGGTGACTGTGGCCCTGGCCGTCATGGACAGGCCTACCCGATCAGACACTACCACCTTTGTGGGCGCGATGCTGATGCTCATCCTGGTTGGTGTGGTCGGTGCGGCCCTTCACGTCAAGACCAACCTTACCAGCCAATACGTCATTGTACCCGAGCGGTTTATTCGCGGCGCGCCTTTCCTGGCACCACTGCTCTTCTCGAATATGGGTGTCCGGGGGCTGATCGCGTTAATGAATCCCAGCGAACAGCTGCCGCGCCCAAGAGCGCGGTAATCCGAGCCCGACCGGAAGGCCCCCAAACAGTGTGAGGCGATTGATCGCATTGCGGAGCAACCGAATCCTGAATGAGAAGAAAACCGTGGCGGCTATGGTTCACCTCTACTGCAGGGAGGAACACGGGACAGAAAGCGGCCTCTGCGAGAGATGTCGCCAGATTCTTGACTACGCCTGGTTGCAGCTGGACAAGTGCAAGTTTGGCGAACAGAAACCCGTATGTTCGAAGTGCCCCACTCACTGCTACCGACCAGCTATGCGGCAGGAAATCACTCGCGTCATGCGCTTTGCCGGGCCACGGATGCTGTTCAGCCATCCGCGCCTGGCCATTGCCCATCTGTTCAACAGATGGAGGGGCGTGAAAGACGGAAAGAAGATAGAGGCTTCCTAGCTGGACTCTGGATCAACACAGATTGAGTACCGAACCGGTCATCGGCTTGCGCATAGCAGCAGCGTGGAGTAGAATGGGACACCATCGGAATGGGGTAAGGAGGCTCCTTCGTGAGAGTTCAATTCTGGGGAGGTGTCCGGTCAGTCACTGGCACCATGCACCTGCTCCAGGTGAATGGTTTCCAGGTGTTGCTGGACTGCGGCCTCTACCAAGGCAATCGCAAGAAAGCATTTGAGATCAATCGCAACTTCCCGTTCGATGCCCGTCATATCGACGCGGTTCTCCTATCGCACGCCCACATCGACCATAGCGGCAATCTGCCCTCGTTGGTCAAGGCCGGCTTCAGAGGCAAGATATACGCCACGTCGGCCACCCGCGACCTGGACGCCTTGATGCTGCTTGACTCGGCACACATCCACGAGAGTGATGTCGCTTACGTCAACAGGCGCCGCCGGAAGCAAGGCAAACACCTCTTCGAGCCGCTCTATACCCAGGTAGACGCGATGGCCACGCTCAACCACTTCGCCTGTATCGAGTACAACCAAACCTTTGAGCCGATTCCCGGCCTCACAGCCCATTTCCTTGACGCAGGACACATCCTGGGATCAGCCATCATTGTGATGGACGTGAATGACAATGGGCAGAGAGGTCGAATCGTCTTCAGTGGTGACATCGGGCGCAGGGGACTTCCCATCCTGCGTGATCCCCAGGTGGCAGACCGTGCCGACTTCCTGATTATGGAGAGCACGTATGGCAATCGCCTGCACGAGTCCGCAGACGAAGCCAAAGAGGCACTGCGTGAGACCGCTCAATCGGTCTACGACCGACACGCCAAGCTGATAATCCCTTCTTTCGCCGTGGGACGCACCCAGGAGGTGGTCTACCGCCTGAACCAGCTGTGGGAAGAGCATGCCTTGCCGCCCATCGACGTCTTCGTGGACAGCCCGCTGGCAGTGAACGTCACTGAGGTTTTCCGCCTGCATCCCGAATGCTACGACACAGAAATGCTCGACGCCATGCTTCAGGAAACTGATCGCGATCCGCTGGGGTTTCGGCACCTGAGCTACATCCGCCATGCGGAGAAATCCAAGAGACTGAACACCCTGACCACCCCGGCCATCATCATCAGCGCCTCCGGCATGTGCGAAGCGGGACGTATCCTGCATCACTTGAAAAACAACATCGAGGATCCAAGCACTATCGTCTTGTTCGTGGGCTTTCAGGCAGAGAACACCCTTGGCCGAAAGCTACTGGATGGGCAGGACCCGGTGCCCATCTTTGGCGAGCAATACAGCGTGAAAGCCACAATACAACGCGCCGAAGGCTACAGCGCCCACGCCGACCGGACAGAGCTCCTGGAGTGGGCCTCGCGCATCCAAGAAAAGGGCACGCTGAAATGCTTGTTCCTGGTTCACGGCGAGGAAGAAAGCAGTTTTGCTCTGGCCAAAGCGCTCGAGCAGCAAGGGATATCGCCGGTTGAGGTCCCACAGCGGGGCCAAACGTTCGAATTGAAGCTTGAGAGCTGAGGAGTTCCCCAGTGCCTGAGTGGATAGTCGAATCCAGCCAGTTATCCGACATAGGTCTCAGGCGTCGGTATAATGAGGATTACGTAGCGTGCTACGAGCCCAATCACCCAGCCGAGTTGGCAACGTATGGGCGGCTGTACGTGCTGGCGGATGGGGTGGGAGGCGGTGCTGCCGGTGAGGTGGCCAGCGAGTATGCCGTAAGGCGAATCATCTACAGCTATTACCAGGACCAGGACGGAACTCCCGCCGGCCGCCTGTGTCGCGCAGTCGATACCACGAATGCCGCCATCTGCGCCCACAACCAAGAGCGGACGGATCGGCGGGAGATGGCCACCACTGTGGTGGCAGCTCTCATCGTCGGTGATCAACTGACCATGGCCAATGTGGGCGACAGCCGGGCCTACCTGATTTACGATGGCACCATCGACCAGATCACGCAGGATCACAGTCTGGTCGCCGAGATGATAAATGAAGGGTCCCTCACTCCCCAACAGGCTGAGGCTCACCCCTACCGAAATGTGATTCTGCGAAGTGTCGGTCCCAACGACAGCGTCAAGGTGGATCTCTTCACACGCCAGGTTGCGCCACGCCACACGGTTTTTCTCTGCAGCGATGGGTTGACCCGGCGCGTAAGCGACCAGGAAATCGCCCACATCGTGACCCCCCAGCCATCCGCACAGGCTGCTCGCCAGCTGATCGACCTGGCCAACGAACGGGGTGGAGAGGACAACATCACTGTCAGCATCACCCACATAACGGACCAGCTGCTCAGAAACGTCACAGATGGTGTGGCACAACGTCCCCAAATGCCCCATTGGGACGATTTCTAGTCGCAGCACGTTTGCAGGGCATATGGCAAAGTCCAAACACACCACCCAATTCGAAAACTGGTTGGCGGAATTTCAACAGGACCGGCCCGAGTCAGATCGGGCTTTGCTCCGCCGGGCCTTTGACGTCGCTGACCAGGCGCACCGTGGTCAAAAACGCGCTTCCGGCGAACCCTACATAAGCCATTCCCTGGCAACCGCCCACATATTGGCTGAACTGCGGCTGGACACCAGTACATTGGCCGCAGCCCTCCTGCACGATACGCTGGAAGACACCGACATCACCTATGAGCAGCTGGAGGCAGAGTTCGGGACCGAGATCGCCAGTCTGGTGGATGGTGTGACCAAACTGGGCACCATTGACCAGCTGAGTGGTCTCAGCGAGCGCAGCCTCAAGCAGGACGCCAAAGCTGAGAGTCTCCGCAAGATGTTCCTGGCGATGGTAGACGATGTCCGTGTGGTTCTGATCAAGCTGGCCGACCGGCTTCATAACATGCGCACCCTCGGCTCGTTGCCGGAAGAGAAGCGCAAGCGAATCGCGCTCGAGACGTTAGAGATCTTTGCCCCCCTGGCCAATCGACTGGGCATCTGGCAAATGAAATGGGAATTGGAGGATCTGTCATTCCGTTTCCTGGAGCCAGAGAGGTTCAAAGAAATAACCTCTTTGATTGACGAACGCCGGCCTGACCGGGAGCGGCATATCGGCAAAGTCGTCGAACTGGTGAAACAAGAACTTGAGAACGCCGGCATAAACAGCGAAGTGTATGGGCGATCCAAACATGCTTACAGCGTTTTCCGCAAGATGCAGCGCAAGACGGTGGAGTTTGATCAGATCTATGACGTGCGAGCGGTTCGCATCATTGTGGAGGAGGTTCGCGACTGCTACGCTGCGCTGGGAGCGATTCACGGGAAATGGAGCCCCATTCCTGGCGAGTTCGACGACTACATCGCTACCCCAAAGGACAACCTGTATCGTTCATTGCATACTGCGGTGGTGGGACCAGGCGGCAGACCATTGGAAGTGCAGATCCGCACCTATGGGATGCACCACACAGCGGAGCTGGGCATCGCTGCCCACTGGCGGTACAAGGAAAGCCATAAGCCAGACCCCGCCTTCGACAACAAGATAGCGTGGCTGCGACAGTTGATGGAGTGGCCACAGGACTTGGCCGACGCTCACGAGTTTGTTGACTCGCTCAAGACCGATGTCTTTCAGGAACACGTCTATGCCCTCACCCCCAAGGGGGACATATTCGAATTGCCCCATGGGGCAACCCCGATTGACTTCGCGTATTACGTCCACACCGAGGTGGGCAATCGCTGTCGCGGGGCGAAAGTGAACGGGCGGCTGGTCAGCCTGGACTATCAGCTCAAGAACGGCGATATGGTGGAGATACTCACGGCAAAACGGGGCGGCCCCAGTCTGGACTGGCTCAACCCTCACCTGGGCTATGTCAAGACCACCCGGGCGCGACGCAAGATCCGCCAGTGGCTCAAGCGTCAGAATCGGGAGCAGAACATCGCCCAGGGCCGGGAAGTGCTCGAAGGCGAATTGAAGCGTCTGGGCTTAAGCGACATTCCATTCGAACAGATTGCCAAGAAGTTCAACCTGGAAGACGTGGAGGATGTGTTGGCAGCCATCGGCGCCGGCGACATCAACTCGCAACAGATCGCCGGTCGTGTTCTGGACCTGGTAAAGCCCATTCAGACAGCGTTCGAGATGCCCACGCCCCAGGTGCGCCGGCGACCAGTCGCTCCTGCCGGCGTGCGCGTGCGAGGCGTCGGTGACTTGATGACGCATCTGGCTCAATGCTGCAATCCCCTGCCAGGTGACCCCATCTTGGGATACGTAACCCGGGGGCGCGGGGTCACCATCCACCGGCAAGACTGCCCGAACATCCTACGCATGTCCGACAACGAACGCTTGATAGAGGTAGAATGGGGAGAAGAGGCGACTGAGACCTATCCGGTGCACGTAGAGGTTGAAGCTTTCGACCGCCCCGGCCTGATGCGCGACATCACCTCGGTCATCGCCGAAGAAACCATCAATATGAGCGCGGCCAACATGTACACCCACCCCAAGAATCACATGGCCAAGATGATGCTGACGCTGCAAATCAGCGACGTCAACCAACTCTCTCGCGTCCTGGCCCGCATCGCCAGGCTGCCCAATGTCGTGGAAGCCGTTCGCCAAACGGGTTAGCTGCCGGTCGACCTCCAGCTGCTCGGTGGCCGGTTTCCGTCTGCCAGCACCACTGCCGTCGATTGTGATGGGGCCAGGCGGCGCCGATGGAGCAGGACTCCAACCAGCACCACTATTGCTGGATGGGAACGCCTCCCCCTGGCGAGCCTGACGCCTCCTCGAGGAATGGGTCTGATGGAGCCATTTCCGGCTCCCACAGGATTACGACGCCTACCGAACTGCGGGCCTCCGTCAGCCAATCGGAATAGGCCACCTGCTGTTGCGTCCGCAGCTGGCTATCATTGAGGAGCTGTAGGCCACGCTCGTTCACTCTGATTATCTGCAAACCCAGCGTAGTACTGATTGGCCGGGAATACGAACCAGGAGCCAATGAGAATGCGGAATCCTCCACGTCTTGATTGAACCGAGCGGTCAACTCCCCTTCTGCAAACCAGCCCAGTTCTCCACCCTTCTGTGCAGTAAACGTGTTGGAAGACGCCTGGGTGGCCACCAGGGAAAAATCCTCTCCATCGTCCAGTCGCCTCAGCACACCTGCTGCGTTTCCCTCGGTCTCTGCCCTTATGTGGCTGACATTGACTTGCTCCGCTTCCCCAGGCACTTGCTCAGCGAAGTAGTCGGACACAGATTCAACCACTAGCCTGGCCTCGACGAAGGCCCGGTAGTCTGCCTCCCGGACTTCGGCTTCATCGGTCAAGTTCTCAGAATAGGCAGCATACTCCTGACTGAACTCGTCATCAGTGATAATGTGACGCGTCGCCGTAGGAGCAGGGGTAGGGAACTCCTCCGCCTCATCTGCCGACGTGTCAGTGATGGTGACTGCCACCGTCAGGGACGGTGTCGATGTCGGCATAGGTGTAGGTGTGAAGGTTTGAGAAGTGGCCGTGGCCGCCACCACTGTACCTGCAATGGATGTGGCCTGTGCCTGGGTCACGTAGCCCAACCGAGAGGCCAGGCGAGCCCGGATGGCTTCGTTGATTTCCTCGTCGCCTGTAGTCAGCCCCACCTCGGCCGCTTTCTGCCGGCCCAGTTCCTCTTCCACCATAGTGTCCAATACCTGGCGATCGATCCCCAGGCGCTGTTGGTAGAACTGGTTGCCAATCTGCTGGTAGTATTGGATCAGGAATTCGTTATTTGGGTCGGCTGGGTCGGTGACGGCCAGCTGAGATTGAATGTTCTGAAGAATCCTGTCCAGCTCGTATCGTTCAAAGAGAACACGCTTCCGATATTGGTCAGCGCGAATAGATACTCCATTGACTATAGCAACCGGACGGGCGGGCCTGGCAATCAGGATGTCATACACCCCTGCCGCAGCCACTGCCACCACCAACACTGCAACGACACCCAGCCACATGAGCAGCTTTCGGTTATACTCTCGCTGGCGGTGTGAGATAGCTATCTGCTTCTTGGTCATACCTTTGTCAGGTTTGGGTTTGGTGTGTTTCGCCATCACTACCTTTTCGCTGTCGCATTTGCAGTGACCGGAGTCTAGCCCCTTCCCCACCAAGCCACTCACTCTGTGGATACGCTGCCAGGGCATGCTGACAGTCTCTCCACTGCTCGCTGGCGAAGGAGAAGCCGCACTTCAGCCACATGTCTGAGGAAATATGCCTGCCCTGACCACTGATCAAGACAGGCTCGTCAAGCCGGGTTGGAGAATCCTGTAGAGGATTCGCTGGACAGGCAGAGCAGCACCGCCCGACTCAGCGTGCACGGTGCATGCGGCTGGTTGCAAACGGGAGCAAGGCCAGATGACGAGCCCTCTTTATTGCCACTGCAAGCCGTCGCTGGTGCTTGGCACAGGTTCCTGTCTTGCGCGCTGCCCTGATCTTGCCATAGGCGTCCACAAGACGGTTAAGGCTACCTAGATCCTTGTAGTCAATCACCTTCTTGTCCACACAGAACGAACAGACCGAACGCCGAGGGCGGAAAAACCGGGGACGAGTTCGCCGCCCGCCACCATGGTCTGACCGGGAGTCGCCACCTGACCGGTAACCGGCATTGCCTGGAGCGCGGGCGGGTCTGGCTGCTCTCTCTTCCCGTGCCGGTGCCGGGTTGGCACCAGATCCTTCGACAGAGTCCCCCACAGGGACCTCACCTTCTGCAATCATCAACCCCTCCGTATAACATGGATCACCGGCCCACCGAGGGAATGTAGTGCCCACAGGAGCCAGGCGACATATCGACTCGCGATTTCACAACTTGAATCCTTAATCAAGAGATTGGCAACAGGGCCTAGCAACCACCCTCATCAGTGACTGCGTACCTGTCGACGTCACGGCTGCAATCTGGATGGGAATCGTGGGACTCAGGACTGCCCAGGATGATCATTTCGTTGGCTACCACCTCGGTCCGGAAGTGTCGCTATCCATTGTCGTCCTCCCAACCCAAGCCGTCTGACTCCCCCGTCTTCTTGATATCAGCCTTCCGTGTGAACCAGCAGGTAACGCAAGATGTTCTCATCCAGTTTGAGACTCCGTTCCAGCTCGTTGATGGCATGGGGCTCAATCTGAACTTTCAGGAAGACGTACGTGCCTTCCTCTTGCTTCTGGATTGGGTAAGCCAACGCTCGCCGTCCCCAGACATCAACAGACGTCACTGCGCCGCCGCCGGTCTCTACATACTGCCCCACCGTATCGACAGCCTGAGTGACGTCTGGAGCCTCCACGTCTGGGTGGAAGACGATACCCAGCTCGTAGCTCCTCAT
The DNA here is from genome assembly GCA_030597485.1 of Anaerolineae bacterium. Classification (GTDB taxonomy): domain Bacteria; phylum Chloroflexota; class Anaerolineae; order 4572-78; family NAK82; genus JAUVRU01. The sequence continues at coordinate 838 of JAUVRU010000032.1, read as the reverse complement.
ATCACGTGCCTCCTTTCTGTGGGATTACCCCCGGTCAGAGCCGGGAGAAGAAAGAGAACCAAAGCTATATTATATGGGAATACGATGATCAATGCAAACTGAACCCCTAGTTGGAGAAATGAAGATGAATGACGTCACCGTCTTGTACTACGTAATCACGTCCCTCCGAGCGTAGATTCCCTCCCTCGCGGGCAGCCTGCATCGAACCGGAAGCCAACAAGTCATCGTATCTCACCACATCCGCGCGGATGAAGCCCCGCTGCATGTCAGTATGCACCCGACCGGCCGCGTGCCACACCGTCTCACCTCGCTCCAGGGTCCAGGCTCGGACCACCTCTCCGCCTGTGACAGTGAAAAACGTGATCAGGTCCAGCAGTTGGTAGCTGGCTCGGACCAACCGGTCCAGCCCCGGCTCCCTCAGTCCCACCTCCGCTCGATAGGCCGCCGCTTCATCTGATGGCCATTCAGCCAGGGCGGATTCGCATTCAGCGCACAACACTACGGATTGGCTCCCTTCCTGAGCCGCCGCCGCCACCACGCGCGCGGCCAGTTCGGCACCGTCCGGCAACGAATCCTCAGCAACATTGGCCACCAGCAAACGAGGTTTGTTCGTCAGCAAGAACAGATCAGCCAGCAGTGTGCCAGATCGCGCGTCATCTGCCTCCTCCGAGCCAGACGTCGCACGGAAACTGCATCCCCCAGGGAAACTGCAGGCTGGCTGCCCTGCTTCCAGGTGTTCCCTCAGCGCTTCGAGCGTCGCCAATTCCCACGCGTGCTCCTTCGGGCGCCCCTTGGCTGCGATCCTGGTGCGCTCGATACGCCGCTCTACGGCATCCAG
>JAUVRU010000020.1 GCA_030597485.1 Anaerolineae bacterium | reverse complement strand
CCTCGCGACTACCTTCCCAATCGGCAATCCGCGTGGCCTGACCACCGGTTGCTGACATCACGTACACTCCCCAGCTGCCGTCTTGGTCGCTCACGAAGGCCATCTGTCGCCCGTCAGGTGACCATGCGGGCAGTCCGGCGTTTCCGGCTGTCTGGGTGAGCTGATGCGGGGTGCCGCCCACCATGTCAGTCACGTAGATTTGCCAGCTTCCGCTGCGACTCGACATGAATGCTATCTGGCACAATGCCTCCTGCGTGCAAGCTGGAGACCAGGCAGGGGCGCGATCGCTTTCGCCGTCAGTCAGGCGGGTGGCGGGGCCGCCCGCCACGCTGATGAGGTATAGACCGGGATTGTTGCCTTGGTCATCAGCGCCCTGGTATGCGATGTGAACGCCGTCGGGAGACCGTGCTGGCGTGCGTCCTGCTACCAGAGGAACCGCTTCGCTCTTGGCATCGGCCCAGCCCAGGTACACTTGCCAGCGGCGGTCTCCCGATCGCTGTGAGGCAAACACCAGTCCCAGGTTGTCCGGCGCCCAGTCGGGGGTGACATCCTCGCCGAACGTTGTGACGCGGGTATCCGTTCCGGTGGCTAGATTGTAGACGTGGAGTCCTTCACTGTCGCTGGTTTGCGAATGATAGGCGATTAGGCGGCCATTGGGGCTGACCGCCGGTTGCGTAGCATCGCCCACAATGTGGATGGGAGCGCCTCCAACAGCACCGACTGCTACTATTTCCCACTGGGCGCGTTCTATGTTGTAGCGTGAGAAGAACACAGAAGCTGGACCAGCAGTGATAGGTACTGATACCGTGGCCGTACTGATGACTGGGGCCGTGACCATAGCGGTGGCTGTCACCGTAGATATGGTGGCGGGAGAAGGGGTGGGCGCTACCGTTGGCCCGGCCTGTGCCGCCAGGCAGAGCTCGCTGGCCTCCTCCTGTTTGGCGTGAATGGCAGCTCCGGATTCAAGTAGGGCAGCCTGCATGTACTGAGGCTCGGCGAGACACCACGCCAACTCATCAACGAGGGCATCGCCATAACTCTCGTATGCCTGGTAGAGGAGGTTCTGGACGTCAAGGTAGTCTGGTGTCAGTGTGTGGAGTTGTTCCAGAAAGTTGATTGTCGCGGGCCAATCAGCGCCCCACGTGGCCTGAGCAGATACGTAGAGTGAGGCCAGATCGAGCTGGAGACTGGATTCAAGGTCACCGGGCCGCTCGACCAGGGCGCGTTCAAAGGCCTGTAATCCTGCTTCTACCTGACCCTCGTGCCGCAGCTGCAGCCCTGAGTTGAAGTGGGCCTGGTATGACAGATCGGCGACCCGTTGGGCCTGGAACTCTGAGTCCAGGTCGCGCAATTGCCCCAGACGTTGGGCACACTCCGACCATCTCTGTTCGTGAGCCAACGCTTCGGCTTCGGCCAGAATACCATTGAGGGCCTCGTTGAGTGTGGCTGACGTGGGTGTGGGCTGAGTCAGGGACGTGGTTCTTGCCTCACGCAGGGCGTCACGCGCCTCGCGGTGTGCGGGATCAAGCCGTAGTGTATGCTCGAACTCAGCGATAGCCAACTCATACTCACCATTCTGCACGTGGGCCAGACCGCGCTCATAGTGAACCTGGGCATCTTGTACAGTGAGAGCTGCCCGTTCTTTCAACCCCTGGTAGACGGCGACACCACCGATGACTGAGTAGATGAGCACCACACAAACGAATGCCACCAAACATCCGCCGAGGGCCCGCCACAGGTTCCATCTCGGGAGGGAGGATTTCAGAAACTGGGTGACCGACGCTCGGCCGCTGGATGGACGGGCCGGGTCCTGAATGTCCGGGGAGACGGAGGGGGTCTGTTCGTCTTCCTGGCTGGCTTCAATCTGAAGATCGGGGGGGCTGTCCATCAACCGTATCGCCCCTGCCAGGCGTTGAAACGGACCTTGAGGACTTCCAGGAACATGTTATAGGTGTCCTGGATGGGCTTCACCTGGCTGCGATTCTTGTAGTACCAATTGATCGGTACCTCGACGATTACCATCCCTCGCCGTTGGGCAATGAACAAGGTTTCTACATCGAAACCCCACCCCTTGATAGTCTGAAGGCGAAAGACTTGCCGGGCCGCCTCGCGTCGAAAGCACTTGAAGCCAGCCTGGGTATCCTGGATGCCGTGTACTGCCAGCAGGCGCACGATCAGATTGAAGACTCGTCCCATAACGTGGCGATAGGTGGGTTCATCATAGCGATTGGCCCCCTTGACCTCCCGCGAGGCGATGGCCACATCATATTCGCTGAGCGTCGGTGGCAGAAACTTGTTTATCTCCTCAATCGGCATCGAGAGGTCGCTATCGCATAGAAAAAGATATTCGCCTTTGGCCTGCAACATGCCGGCCCTTACGGCATGGCCTTTGCCGCCATGGTCTACCTGACGTAGGGCTATGAAGGGAGACTCTTCTTGAAATCCCTTTACGACCTCCGCCGTACGGTCTGTGCTGCCGTCATCGACGATGATGACTTCGATAGGATAGTCTTGTTTCCTGACGAAGTTGACGATTTGAGGCACGCTATCCGGCAGGCGTTTCTCTTCGTTATATGCAGGGACCACGATGGAGAGTCGGCAGGTCGGCTCACCCTCCAGGTGGGAAATGACCATAGCAAGGTTCCTCATCAAAGCAATCGCTGAGTCTGGGGGATTATAGCAAACAAAATGGGAATGAGCAAAGGAAATCGGGAAATGCTGTACTGTGTGCCCATCTACTGCGGCGATTGCGCTTCGGGCGTCTCTGTGGGTTCGGGGGTTGGCGTTGGGGGCTGTTCAGGGGCCTGGTAGATCTCAGCAGCTTCCGGGCACTGGGCCAATCCCTGCCAGGCCGGGTTAGACACACTTGGGTCGATGTCAATAGAGGTGAGCAGCCACGGCACACCTTTGTCACACTGACCAAGGTGAACGTATGAGAATCCCAGCGTGTAGTAGTACTCAACCGGTGCGGCGTGGACGTCTTCGAATGTGAAACTGATGGTGGCGTTACCTTGGGCGTCGGGCTGGAAGTATCCTATGCTAATCGTCGTGTCAGGCCACATCAAGAGCTGAGCCTCATAGGGAATCCCTGCTGGTTGAGGGATGTTGGTCAGTCTGATTTCCAACTGGCCTTCGTTCACGTCCAACGTGCCATGCCCCGTTGCATTCAGAAAGGCGATATCTGGTTCGATCGTCTTGGCCAACTCTGTGTCGGCGGGGCGAGAGTCCTCGTCGGGTCCTGACGGGCTCAGTTCAGCGGCGATCAGATCGCCGCAGGTGCGATCGCGCTGGGGAACGGCTTCCCGGTGCTGCAAGATAGGGGACAGGTGTACCTCCAGCGTACCAACACCGCGCCTATCAAGAGGGTAGAAATCGCCACGCATGCGTTCTATGGGATGGGGCGGATCGTAGGTCGTGTCTTGCACGATGACGATGACCTGACGCACATCACGTATATCTTGCTTCTCCGCCAACCGGATAGTCTGCTGAAGGGGAACAATGGCCTCCTCATATTGTTGCAGCGCGTAATTCACAATGCCCAGGTGTCCCCAACTAGCCGCGTAGTCGGGGTCAACCAGAGTGGCCTGCTCCAGGTTGTCCTGGGCGCGGGCAAATTCGCCGGCCGCGTAGTAGGTCCAGCCAAGTTGATCATAGCCGACCGGATTGCCGGGATCGAGGCGGATGACTTTCTCGAACCGATCTACAGCGTCTGTGAACTTGCCCATCGCACGGTAATTTCGGCCGACATCGTTGTACAGAGTCGCCATCTTGGGATGCAGGAAAATCGCGTTCTCGTAGGCCTCGGCCGCCTCTCTGAATCTGCCCTGCATTTCGAGCGCGTAGCCCTGGTTTCGGTGAGCATCCACACTTTGATAATCCAGGTCGATAGCCTGCTGCGCATACTGACTTGCCGCTCTCCAGGCACCGGTGTCAGCGTAGACTTCGGCCAGGTAAGCGTATGCTTCGGCGTAATCAGGGTCGATCTCGATGGCGCACTCGCAAACGTCGAATGCATGGGTGTACTGGCTCTCCCAGTCCAGCGCGCGGCACAAGATGGCCAGGGCTTGAGGGTCTGAAGGTTCCAACAGCACCGCCTCTTTGGCTTGTTGGACAGCTTCCGCTGTTCGCTCACGCAGAATAAGAAAACCTGCCAGTCGGACATGTGCCATCGTGTTGTCTGGATTGATGGCCAAAACCTGTTGGTAGGACGCGATCGCCTCATCCAATTGACCTTCATTGTAGTAGGCTTCGGCTTCTGCAACGTACGACTGAGCGGAACGAGTTGGGATTGGCGTTGGCTCGAACGGCTTTGACCACTCAGGTTGGTTGTTTGCGATGTAATGCACGAAGACAGTGGCTATCAAGATGAGCAACAGCAGGAATATGGTAAGACGTGGAGAACGTCGTCGGCGCTTAGATCCAAGGTACATGATCGAAGGTCCATCTCACCCAGGGAAGAAAATCGCGGCTCACGGAACCGGCACCCTGACAGGGCCGGTGGCACGGGCTGCTATTATAGCACGTTCACCTATGATGGACAACCACCTTCTCTTGGCCGGGTACTCTGTGGCTAGCCATCTTCTGTTTCGGTCGCGGCGGAGGAGCAGGGCTGGTCCTGGAAAATCAAATCTGTCTCCATCTCGTTGTCGATGGCCGCTTCACCCGGTTTGACACCGCTCCCGGTAGTTGCTATGATCTAGTGTTAAGGAGCAAATGCCGAACGGTTAGAGGCCCTTGGCGTTTGATACCGGACGCTTGGAATTCCACAGATCTCTGTTCGCTGCCGCTAGCACAGGTGAAGGTCCAAACCCTCGGTCTGACGCGGGACCCAGCCCGGGTCGCCGTACCTTGAACAACCTGGCATGGGCGTTGGCTGGGCTGGCCTTGGGTTATCTGGCTCAGGGACTCCTGGAGCACGATCGACTGGGGGAGGGGTTGGTGCTGTATGCCGTTGCCATACCTCTCTTCGCGGTGCACCTTGCGCGGCCCCGGGACGGGAGGGGGCGTGTGCTGGGAGATGCCCCACGGCAGTCGCCCAATGATGGGCTGCGGGGTGATGCCGATGTCCCAGCTCCAGGCATTCGCAGTGGCCTGGGATGGGGAATGGCGGCCGCCGGGTTCATCCTTTCGCTTGCTTCCCTGCCACTCTTTGTCCAGGAGTTGCACACTGCGGCCTGGTTCCTGTACCTGACCAGCCTGCTCTTGTTTGCGGGGGGGATGTGGCTCGTTGGTCCGCGCACCAGGGGCCGGGTCAGCGGCAGATCAGATGGTCAGGCGCAGGGCAAGCAAGCCTTGGTGCCTGGCGCGTACTGGCTGGTAGCCATCCTGCTGTTGGCGCTTTTCTTCCGCTTCTTCCATTTTGGTTCCCTGCCGTTCGGCACGTGGTATGACGAGGCGGTGGCCGGCATTGACGCCCGCCGCATTCTGCAAGACCCGAGCTTCCGCCCGGTCTTTTGGCACTCGATGAATCACCCCGCCCATCACCTCTACCTGTTTGCCCTTGCCTTGAAGGTCCTGGGGGACAACATAGCTGCGTTACGCATGGTAAGCGTTCTGTTTGGGATAGGCACCGTCATCACTGCCTATCTATTTGGGCGCGAGCATCTGGGGCTACGATGGGGGTTGTTGCTCGGGTTCCTGGTAGCCACTATGCGATGGGATGTCAACTTCAGCAGGATTGCGATGAACGGCATAGACACGCCGTTCTTTGAGTTCTTGACCTTGTATCTTGCCCTGCGTGTGTTGCGAGGGCGGTTGGTATCGTGGCGTTTGATTGGGGCGACTGGTCTTTCGCTGGGGTTGGGATTGTGCTTCTATACGGGGTTTCGACTGTTTGTGGTGGCATTCATCTTGATGGGGCTGGTGCTGTTGTGGGCGATGTCCCGCCTGTCGGGGGGGCTGGTGGCCGCAGGCCGTCCCCGAGCCTATGAGGGGCGGGTGTTTCGTCCCCTTTTGCGTCTGGGATTGTTTGTGGCGGCAGTCTGGTTGGTTGTGATGCCGGTTGCATTGTTTTCCTGGCAGAATGCCCCAGTTTTCTGGCAGCGAACCCAGACTGTCTCTGTCTTCACAAACCGGGATGACCCGAACCTGGTGCGGGCAATTGCTGGAAACATCCAGAAGCACGCGCTGATGTTCAATTACAAGGGTGACAACAACGGGCGTCACAATTTGCCTGGCGCTCCCACCCTGGACCGGCTGTCTGCGGTACTTTTCGCATTGGGGATAGGGTTGGCAGTTGTCCGACATGACCGGGTGAGCATCTTCTTCCTGTTGCTGCTACCTGTTGGCCTGGCAGGAGGCATATTCTCGCTTGATTTTGAAGCGCCTCAATCGTTGCGTTCCATTGCCTCTATGCCGGCGGTGATATTCTTCATCGGCTTGAGCTTAGATGCCCTGTGGGTAGAGTTTCGTTGGGCGGCTCGAATCACCCGGCCTCGATACAGTCTGATACTGGTGGCAATCGGGTTAGGCATTATCGCCGTTAGCAATGGGGTCACGTATTTCGGGCGACAGGCTCGCGACGTGGCGGTGTGGCAGGCATTTTCGATAACCGAAACCATGGTGGGCAAACAGGTTGCCGAGCTGGGCCCTGAGCCAATTTACTACTTCTCCCCTTTGTTCTTTGATCACCCCTGTATCCGCTTTCACGCGCCAGCCCAATCGCCGCGTGGTGTGCGTAAGGTGATGTCCCTTCCGGACCCGCTGCCCGCTCGCGAACCGGCCGGCCGCTCCGTCGTTTACTTCATTCACCCCGACGAGGCCTGGGTTGTCGATTGGGCACACCAACTGTATCCCCAGGCAGATTTCGAAAGCCTGCCGGGTGAGTCTGCCTACCCCACCGCTGTCGTTATGGTGCGACTGGAGCCAAACGATGTGCTCAGTGTGCAGGGCCTTGAGGTTCGCTCCTGGACGGGTGAGGACGAAGAGGGGATGCCTCTTTCCATTGGCAATGCATTAGTGGTGGACGACGATTGGCCCCGGGACGCTCATCTGGACCTACCCTTCGTTGTTGAATGGAGCGGCGTGCTCTATGCGCCGCAATTCGGCCATTACACGCTTGCGATGGAAGCGCCGGGCAGGGCATCGCTTACGCTGGATGGGCAAGACTTCGAGGGAGTGGGTGAGGTCACCATCGCCCCATTGCTGGCCCAGGGAAATCATGACTTGCGACTGAGGGCAGAAGGGGGACAGGGACGTGTGCGGCTGGCGTGGCGACCCCCAGGCGAGGAGATGGCTCCTGTCCCAACGTGGGCTCTCTACAGTTTCCCTGTCACCGGGCACGGGTTGTTGGGTGAGTACTATGCCAATCCCAACTGGGAGGGGCAACCGACCCTGGCGCGCGTGGACCCTGTTCTGAACGCATATTTTCATGTGACGCCGCTGCCACGACCTTACAGCGTGGAATGGACAGGAGCACTGGATGTGCCCTACGCCGGTCTCTACGCGCTGGGGTTGCGCTCAGTTGATGCGGCTCGCCTGTTCCTGGACGATCAGCTCAGGGTTGAGGCTGTGGTTCCTGACCAGTACACCGAATACCTGATCACCCTGGAGGCCGGCTTGCACGACCTGCGCATCAGCTACCAGGATCAGACGGAACGTTCGCGAATTCACCTCTATTGGACTCGGCCAGGTGGCGAAATGGAGATAATCCCTTCTCCATATCTGTGGCCCAGCGCTGATAGTGCCCGGGCGGCAGGGCCGGTCCCGGCAACCGAGCTTCCATCTCCCGCTGAGATGCTACCCATGGAACTGCGCTGGCAGGCGACGTGGGGCGCGCCGGGTGACGGGCCGGGGGAATTCGTCGAACCGCGTGACGTGGTGGTCATCGACGACGTAGTTTTCGTGGCCGACACTGGCAACCGACGGGTGCAGACCTGGGATCGAGATGGGACATATCGCCAGGCGTGGGCCGGGGGGCAGGAACCGTTCGAGGAGCCGCTCGCCTTGGCCGCCGACCCTCAAGGTCGACTCTTGGTGCTCGATTCGCTTGAGGGCTGGATTTATCGTTTCGACCGGGAGGGAAATGCACTTGACCGCATCGCTGGCCCTGGGGTCCAAACCTTCCACCCCCGTGGGATGACTGCACTGCGAGATGGCGTGGTGGTTGTGGCCGATACAGGTGGTGCTCGGTTGGCCATTCTGGACGCAGCGGGTAACATCGTGGGCGACCTGGGGACGTTAGGCGACGCACCTGGTCAGTTCCATGAGCCAACGGATGTGGCGATGGATCAGGACGGCACCTATTACGTGGCGGAGGCACACAATCAGCGCCTGCAACGCGTTGACCGGCGGGGCGGCAGTCTGGCCACCTGGAATATCCCTCCCAGCATCGCTCACGACGGTCCGCATCTGGCCTGGGCACCCGACGGCAGTCTTCTGGTGACGGCGCCGGGCGAGGGAGCTATCCTGCGCTACGCTCCTGATGGACGGGTGCTCGACCGGTGGACCCAGGCGGGAGCGGCCACCATGCAACGGCCAGTGGGCATCTATGCGGACGCTGTCGGCACCCTCTACGTGACCGACACCGGTACCCATCAGGTGTACGTCTTTGAGATGGTTCAGGCCTCCGCTCCCGAGGAAGAGGAGGATTAACCGTCCCAGACACAGGATTGTGTCCACTGCCGGCAGATCAGTATTGGCCGCCGCGATTGGTGGAGCACTCGATCCACGGCACTGCAAAGGGCGACCTCCAGCACCCGGCTGAACCCATGCCCTCCGCTGTCCCACATCAACAGTCGGGGTAAGGCTAGACTGAAGAGCTCTGGCGCTGGACATGAAGAAGGGAATGGCGTCGACGTTTTGACAGCCGCATCAGCTTATGATAAGATTCGTCTGTCACAGCGTGGTTGGCGGGGAATCAGCAGTCAGACCGCGCTTTCTTGTTGACTGATTGTCACGGGTTAACATCATCTGATCGCGGTGGAGGAGTAGAGGGACCGATGACCAAGAAGATTCTGGTCTGCACCGCCTGGCCCTATGCGAATGGTGACCTGCACATCGGGCATCTGGCCGGCTCATACCTGCCCCCTGACATTTTCGCGCGGTATCATCGGCTGGTGGGAAACCAGGTATTGATGGTCTCTGGTTCCGACGCGCATGGGACACCCATCACGGTGCGCGCCGATGCCGAGGGGCTCACGCCGCGCCAGGTCTTTGAACACTACCACGCTCGCTTCCTCGACACATTTCAACACATTGGCATCAGCTATGACCTGTTCACTCACACCGACACAGAGAATCACTATCGCATCGCCCAAGATATCTTCACGGCCTGTCTCAAGAACGGCTACCTGTATGAAGAGGTACAGAATCAGCTCTATTCGGAAACGGAAGGCCGCTTTCTGCCCGACCGCTATGTGGAAGGTACCTGTCCGAATTGTGGATATTCTGAGGCGCGTGGCGATCAATGTGACGATTGCGGCACGCTCCTGGACGCCACCGAACTGATCAATCCGCGCAGCAAGACTGATGGCACCACGCCCGTCGTCCGTCGGACCGAGCATTTCTTCTTCGACTTGCCCCAGCTGGAGGATCGGCTGGGCGACTACCTGAATGACCACAAAGACCACTGGCGGCCCACCGTGCTCAACTTCTCGCGCGGTTATCTCAAGGAAGGACTGAAAGGACGTCCCATCACCCGCGACATAGAGTGGGGCATACCGCTGCCGTTGGACGGATATGAGCATAAGCGGCTGTACGTCTGGTTTGAAGCGGTGATGGGCTATCTGACTGCCAGCGTTGAGTGGGCACACAACGTCGGACAACCCGAGAAATGGAAGGAATGGTGGTATGATCCGGACGCCAAGACGTACTACTTCATGGGCAAGGATAACATCCCCTTCCATACCATCATCTGGCCAGGCGAGCTGATGGCCACTGGCCGTCTCTACGAAGATGACCTGACTCGGGCATTCAATCTTCCCTACGACGTGCCAGCCAATGAGTATCTGAATATGGAAGGCCAGAAGCTCTCTACCAGCCGCAACTGGGCTGTCTGGGCTCCTGACTTGCTGGAGCGGTACGATCCGGACCCGGTGCGTTACTACTTGAACGCCATTGCCCCGGAGACGCGGGACACGGACTGCACGTGGCAGGGTTTTGTCCGTCGCAATAACGACGAGCTGGTTGCTGCCTGGGGCAATCTCGTGAATCGTATGCTGGGATTTGCCTACAGACACTTCGAAGGACAGGTTCCGTCACCGGCCGTCCTGGACGACGCGGACCGCGATATCCTGGCGAAAGCCGAGGCCGGCTATCAGACGGTGGGGGAATTGATCGAATCTGTGCGACTGAAGGCCGCTCAAGAGGAAGCGATGAGAATTGCCCGGGCGGCCAATGTCTACTTGGACCACAAAGCGCCGTGGTTCGAGATCAAGGAAGATCGAGAAACGGCTGCTACCACCGTCTACGTGGTTTTGCGTGTGATTGACAACCTGAAAGGGCTCTTCGCTCCGTTTTTGCCATTCTCCAGCCAGCGCCTGCACCAGATGCTGGGTTACGACAGCCATCTCTTTGGCCGCCAATACACCCAGACCTTCTCCGAAAACGAACGCTCTCACACGGCTCTGTGCTATGACGAGGGCCAGGCGGCAGGCAGCTGGCGGCCCAGCCAGTTGTCGGCCGGTCAGAGGTTGCGTAAACCTGCCCCGCTCTTCAAGAAGCTAGACGACGATACGGCCGAGAAGGAAGTGGCGCGCTTGTCGGACTGATCTCCCAAAACGACTCCCCACACTTGACATTTCATCTCAACTGCGGTAATATGGGCCTCGCGTTAGCACTCTAGTACCTAGAGTGCCAGGAATGGTTGGAAACAACCACACAACTACACTCAAATAACCACACTAGGAGGTCAATTGTTATGGGACTCACTCTCAAACCCCTGGCAGACCGTCTCGTCGTCGAGCCGAATGAGAGCGAAGACGTAACCGCCAGCGGCATCATCCTGCCCGAAACCGCGAAAGAGAAGCCACAGAAGGGCACTGTGTTGGCCGTGGGGCCGGGTCGCCGCGATGAGAGCGGAAAGCGCATCGCTATGGATGTGAAGGAAGGCGATACAGTGCTGTATGCCAAGTATGGCGGCACCGAGGTCAAGATGGAGGACAAGAAGTATCTCATCATGAAGGAAAATGACGTTCTGGCCGTCATTGAGTAGCGTGTCGTTCGTTCCAATGCGGCAGTCAGCGCTCTCATCTGAGTCGGTGACCTGTCGCTCGTGTTGGACAACGCGCCAGTCGTCCTGCTCAACACCTTAACGTACAGAAAAAGGAGTAATCGTTCAGATGGCAAAACAACTGATTTTTGAGGAGAACGCTCGCCGCCAACTGAAGGCGGGTATTGACACACTGGCCCAGGCCGTGGCTACCACGCTGGGGCCCAAAGGGCGCAACGTAGCTCTGGACAAGAAGTGGGGCGCGCCCACCATCACCCATGACGGCGTAACCGTGGCCAAGGAGATTGAGCTGGAAGACCCCTACGAGAACATGGGGGCTCAGCTGCTCAAGGAAGCGGCCACCAAGACCAATGATATTGCTGGCGACGGCACCACCACTTCCACCGTGCTGGCGCATGCGCTGGTCACCGAGGGGCTGAAGAACGTGGCCGCTGGCGCCAACCCCATGCTACTCAAGCGGGGGATTGAGAAGGCAACTGAGGCTGTGGCCGATGCCATCAAAGAGATGGCCATTGACATCAACACCAAGGATGAGATCGCCAACGTGGCATCCATCTCCGCCCAGGACCAGGAGATCGGTGATCTGATTGCCGAGGTGATGGACAAGGTAGGCAAGGACGGCGTCATCACCGTGGAGGAGAGCAAGGGGCTGGACTTCGAGACCGAGTACGTGGAGGGCATGCAGTTTGACCGGGGGTACATCTCCCCTTACTTCGTCACCAATCCCGAAGCGATGGAGTCGGTCCTCGAGGAGCCATACGTGCTGATCAACGAGAAGAAGATCAGCACTGCCACCGACATCGTGCCCCTGCTGGAGAAGTTGGTGCAGACGGGCAAGCGCGAGATCGTGATCATCGCCGAGGATGTGGACGGCGAAGCGCTGGCCACCCTGGTGCTGAACAAGCTGCGGGGCACGTTCAACGTGCTGGCGGTCAAGGCGCCTGGTTTTGGTGACCGGCGCAAGGCAATGCTGCAAGACATCGCCATTCTGACCGGAGGCACCGTCATCAGCGAGGAGACTGGGCGCAAGCTGGAGTCGGTCACTCTGGATGATTTAGGCCGCTGCGACAAGGTGGTCTGCACCAAGGAAGACACCACCATCGTGGGTGGGGCTGGCACTGAAGCGGAGATCACTGGCCGCATCAGCCAGATCAAGGCCGAGATTGATGCTTCCACCAGCGACTACGACAAGGAGAAGCTACAAGAGCGGCTGGCCAAGTTGGCTGGCGGCGTGGCCATCGTGCGCGTTGGCGCCGCCACCGAGGTGGAGCTGAAGGAGAAGAAGCACCGGGTGGAAGATGCGCTGAGCGCCACCCGGGCGGCCGTGGAGGAAGGCATCGTGCCTGGTGGCGGGGTGGCCCTGTTGAACGCTATCCCGGTCCTGGACAAGGTGAAGGGTGACTACCCGGACGAGACCACGGCGGTGAGCATGCTGCGCCGGGCACTGGAAGAGCCGATGCGCGGTATTGTTACCAACGCGGGGATGAACGGCGCGGTGGTGGTGCAGGAAGTGCGCCGCCAGCAGGAGGCGCAGGAGAACGACCGCGTGGGTTACGACGTGATGGAAGGCGAGTACACCGACATGGTGGAGGCAGGCATCATCGATCCGGCCAAGGTGACCCGGGGGGCGTTGGAGAACGCTGCCTCAATCGCGGCCATGATCCTCACCACCGAAGCCCTGATCACCGACATCCCTGAGGAAGAGAAGGCGCCCACACCGCCTATGCCGGAGTACTAGGGCTTTTCGGCAAGGCACCAGACTCGAGATGCCAAACAGGCCAGGGACCAAGTAAGGTCTCCCTGGCCTGTCCTTTTTTCTCTACTGTCGTGACATGTCTG
>JAUVRU010000504.1 GCA_030597485.1 Anaerolineae bacterium | reverse complement strand
GCGGCGGAATCGTGAACTCGAACTCCGCAATCGAGAGGTTGCCTTCCTCAACAGGATCATCGCAGGTTCAGTGGCCGAGCTGGCACCGGAGGAGATCCTGGAAACCAGCTGCCGTGAACTGGCTCGGACCTTCGACGTCGCCCAGGCAGCGGCCGCCCTGCTCAACGCCGAGAAAACCACGGCCACTGTGGTCGCCGAGTATCTGGCTGAGGGCCGGCCATCAGCGCTGGGCATGACCATCCCCCTGGCAGGGAATCCCTCGTTGGGAAATCTGCTCAGTGATGGAACCCCGCTGGCTGTGAGCGACGCTCAGAATGATCCACGATTGGCGCCGGTCTACGAGCTCATGCGCCAGCGCGGCATCGTATCGCTCCTGGTGCTGCCCCTCGTCATCGAAGGAGAGATCGTGGGTGGCCTGCGTTTGGATAGCATCGAGCCGCGTGAATTCTCGCCTGAGGAAGTCAGCCTGGCCCGGAGCATGTCCGACCAAATCGGCAGGGCACTCGCCTGGGCGCGCTTAGCTCAAACCCAGCGACAACTGAGCACCGCGATTGAACAGGTCGTTGAGAGTGTGGTCATCACCGACACAGAGGGGACCATCATATACGTCAACCCTGCCTTTGAGCGCATGAGCGGCTACAGCCGGTCGGAAGTCATAGGCCAGAATCCTCATATCCTCAAGAGCGGAGAACACGACACCGCCTTCTATCAGGAACTGTGGACCACCATCAGCGCCGGAAACGTATGGCACGGTCGTCTCGTCAACAGGCGGAAAGACAGGAGTCGCTACACGGTAGACGCCACCATCACACCGGTGCGCGGTGAGAACGGCCGCATTGTGAACTACGTAAGCCTGCAGCGCGACGTGACGCACGAGTCACACCTCGAGGAACAGTATCGCCAGTTGCAGAAGATGGAAGCGATCGGCCAGTTGACGGCAGGCATCGCTCACGACTTCAACAACCTGCTAACGGTCATCAACGGCTTCGCCGAGCTGGTGCAGTCTCGGCTTTTGCCCTCCGATCCGGGCTATGAAATGGTGGGCAAAATCCTGGCGGCCGGCCAGCGGGGTACCGATCTGGTCCGCCAATTGATGACGTTTTCTCGCAAACAGCCGATCAAGTCACAGATTGTGCACCTCAATCAAGTGGTAGCAGAGACGGAAAAGATGCTGCAACGCACCATCGGTGAACACATAAGCCTGACCACCTGCCTTGCGCCGGATCTGTGGCCTGTGGAGGCTGACCAGGCTCAGATTGAGCAAGTCATTGTCAACCTGGCGGTGAATGCCCGAGACGCCATGCCGCACGGGGGCAAATTGATCGTGGAGACGGCCAATGTGGTGTTGGACGAGGACTACGTGACCAGCCACCTGCAGGCACAGCCGGGTGAGCACGTGCTGCTGGCTGTGAGTGACACAGGGGTTGGCATGACCCAGGAGGTGAAAGCGCACCTCTTCGAGCCCTTCTTCACCACCAAAGAGCACGGCAAAGGGACCGGCCTGGGTCTGGCCACCGTCTACGGCATCGTCAAGCAGAGCAGGGGCAGTATCTGGGTCTACAGCGAGGAGGGGATGGGCACAACTTTCAAGATATACCTGCCTCGTGCCCTGAAAGCCGCCCAACCGTTGCCCTCTCTGAAGACGGGCGAAAGGATGCCATTCGGTGACGAGACGATTCTCCTGGTCGAAGACGACGGAGCGGTGCGTGACCTGGCGCGCCTGTTGCTGCAAGAACAGGGTTACACTGTGCTGGTGGCAGGAGACGGCCAGGAAGCGATGCGGCTGGCTGAGGATCACTCCGGCCCCATCAACTTGCTGTTGACCGACCTGGTGTTGCCCGGTATGGGCGGCGTCGTCCTGAACAAACGGCTGCGCCAGGTCCGCCCTGAGCTGAGGACTCTGTTGATGTCCGGCTACACCCAAAAGGCATCTGGGCATCCCGGCACACCGGGGTCCGGGGGTGCCTTCTTGCAGAAACCTTTCAGCTCGGTGGAGTTGAGTCGCAGAGTACGTGCCGTCCTGAACAGCTAGAGACACTCACACTTGTCAACCGCTTGGCCCGGTAGCTCTTCTCTCCTCTGGACAGCAATTCCTGCTTCTTACGGTCTCTCCGGCAGCGATGTCCTGGAAACATCCGGCTCCGGCCCTATCTCCTTTGTCCCACCGGACAATAATCCAGTTCCCACTCCTTGAACGCTGGTCGGCGGGTCGCTGGTGTTGTTATGAGGCCCACCGCTGATCTCGTGGTCCTCCAGCATCGCGCCGTAGCTCGTCGCCGCGTTGGCCGAGTCAATCTGCGCGTATACTGACGCGCCCGGCTCCAACGGCCAGTCGATACCTTCCCCCGGCCACCAGTAGTAGTCATCCCGGGTGGTTAGGGTGAACATCTCGCCCGGCTCCAGGGGCAGGGCGCGCCGGCGCGGGTCGGGCGGCGAGTAGGGGCTGCCACTCCAGGTAATGCCCCAAGCCGCGCCCTGGCAGCCCATCGTCTCCCAGGTTTCGTTGTAGCCCGGCTTGTGGCTGGGATTGACGTACAGATCTACCCAGAACTCATAGTCTTCGGCGTCTGGCACCGCCACATCCCCCTGGTTCTGGATAACTACCTGCACCTGGTTGCCGGTGGCGATGACACGCTCAATCACCAGGTCGGGCGCCAACACAAAGCCCTTGGAGATGACCGGCAGGTAGACGGCCGGAAGGCCGGAGATGGGGATAGTGACCGTGGCCACGTTGTCGTCGACATACGGCTCATTCGGCAGCGCGCTGGCCTCAACCGTGTTGGTGAGGAGGCCACCCGGTGGTCTGTCGCCGGTCAGGCGCAGCGTCAGCGTGAGTGTCTCCCGTGCCCCCGT
>JAUVRU010000148.1 GCA_030597485.1 Anaerolineae bacterium | reverse complement strand
CGGTTGGCAAGGGCGTGGGAGTGACGATTGGTGTGCGCGTATACAGTGGCGCGCCGGTTGTAGTAGGGAAGGAGGGGATGGGGGGGCGAGTGGTGGAGGTCGCCGGTGCCTGGGCCATCACCTACCTGTCCAGTGTGTTGGGCGCCGATACCCAGCTGAGCACCAGCCATCTCAGGGTGGTCAGTAGCTTCCAGTCTCTGGCTGATACGTGTTGGAACTGGAGGTCAAGGCGATCCAGTGTCTACAGACACCTTCTTGGGGCCGGCGACGGGACCTGACATAGCCTACGACACCTCCAAACTCGTGTTATGGCAAGTAGTCATGACCATTATTGTCAACTCATGATATTGACATAAAAAGGGTTGACATGTGCCCCAACATGTGCTATAATTGGCACGTAGCATGTGTTTGTTGGGTAACATCAGTGTAGAAGCAGCCACTTCCCAAATACGTAGCCAGGCACCGGTCGCCTTGAGGCCCTGCCTGGCTGTCTTTAACAAATGGATATGCGATTGAGGTACCATTGAGAATGTCGGAGCAAGTTGTGAGGAACGAGACGGATCTATCAGTAGAATATCTGATCCGCAAGGGGAAGGAACAAGACTACTTGACGACGGACGACTTGCTAACGGTTTTCCCCGAGGCCGAGGAGAATCTGGAGCAGTTGGAGGATCTCTTTATCCAGCTGGTAGAGCTGAGTATTGCGGTCTACAACGATGTCGAGGAGGCTGAGGAGGAGAAGGAGTTACGGCAACTGGACTCGTTGAGTGATGAGCGTGCGGAGGTGGTTACGGAGATGGATCCTTTTGATCTGAACAGTATCGCTGCTGACGACACCATCAGTCTGTACCTGAAGGAAATGGCGCGAGTACCCTTGCTTACGCCGGCAGAGGAAACGTCCCTGGCAAAACGGTTGGAAAGAGGGCGTAAGGCGCAGCACCTGTCTGCACGGGGCGGGCAATCCGAAGATGAGACGGTCCGGCTTCGACGTGAGGTCGTGAATGGGGAACAGGCTCGCGACCACCTGATCCGGGCTAACACGCGACTGGTAGTGAGCATTGCCAAGAAGTATATGGGGCAAGGGGTTCCCTTCTCGGACTTGATCCAGGAGGGTAACCTGGGTTTGATGAAGGCCGTGGAGAAGTTTGACTACAGGCGCGGCTACAAATTCAGCACCTACGCCACCTGGTGGATTCGACAGGCAATCACCCGAGCCCTGGCTGACCAGGGACGTACGATTCGCGTTCCGGTTCACATGAGCGATCGTTTGCGCAAGCTGCATCATGTGTCACGCCAACTGGAGCAAGTGTGGGGTCGCAAGCCCACGCCCGAAGAGCTGGCCGTGGAGATGGAACTGGAGCCAGGAAAGGTGCGATGGATGTTGCGGGTTAGCCGTCATCCGGTCAGCCTGGAGCGTCCGGTAGGGGAAGAAGAGGACAGTGAGCTGGGCAATTTCATCGAGGATGTGGATGCGCCCACGCCTCCCGATGTTGCCTATCATCGCCTGCTCCAGGAAAAACTGGAGGATGTGTTGACTACCCTTACCCCCCGTGAAGCTCGGATTTTGCGCCTGCGCTTCGGTTTGCAGAACGGTCGCAGCTATACGCTGGAGGAAGTAGGCAAGAAGTTCGGGCTGACCCGTGAACGTATCCGCCAGATCGAGGGACAGGCACTGCGCAAGCTGCGTCACCCGCGGCGCAGTCGCCAGTTGCGTGACTATCTGGGTTAGCTGAACAGCGGCGTTGCAGTTGGACACAGAGAGACCTCCGGTTGGTTTCAAGACCAGCCGGAGGTCTCTTTCTTGGGAGCGACAGCGCTCATTCGCCCTCAGCGACGTCCCCGGCAGGGGCAGCGGACTGGCTCTGCTGACGTCGCCACACCATCAGTACCGCGCCGGCCACGATCATCACTGCTGATACGATCTGGGCCGTGGCGATGCCGCCTACGAGCCAGGCATCCGGGCGCAGTGCCTCAATGAACAGCCGGCCCAGACCATACAGGATCAGGTACAGGGAAGCGATATCGCCGTCCACCAGACGGTCCTTGAATCGGCGCCCGACGACCATCAAAGCGATGAAGGCAGCCAGATTCCACAGCGACTCGTACAGGAACACAGGGTGAAAGCGAGTGGTCTGCACCGGATAACGGCTCAGGTCAGCAAACTGGGGGAGGCGATATTCGGCGTCAATACGGATACCCCACGGGAGCGTGGTGGGCGGGCCGTACAGCTCCTGGTTGATGTAGTTGCCCCAACGACCGATGGCCTGCGCCAGGATGAGGCCGGGGGCAGCAATGTCAAGCCACCGGAGGATGGACAGGCCGTTGCGCCATGCATAAATGGCGAGGGCCAACACGCCACCGGCCACGCCACCGAAGATGCCTAGCCCGCCGTTCCAGATCATCAAAGCCGTTGGGAAGGGGATGGATGCGCCAAAGATCCGGATGGTCTCAAACGGGTTGGTGACGAAATAGAACTGAAAGCCCACCACATCTCCCTGCGGTGATGAGAGCACGTGGTAGAGTCGCGCTCCCAGGATGCCCCCAATGAGACACCACGTGAGGGCGTTCCACACGTGCTCAGGTTCCTCTCCCCTGCGCCTGGCCTCAATGCTGGCCACGTAACCGCCCACCAGTGCACCTGCCACAATGATGATGCCATAGAAGTGGATGGAAAGCGGACCGATGTTGAAAGAGGGACTGATGGGTGGCATACGTTTCTCCTCTGGTTGTGCGTATATCTGCACGAGTGGTTACATTTTACTCGATTGGCCGTCACGCGCAAACGGTCCTGTTTTCGCCGCGCCCCGAAGGTTCTTGCGTTTTGTCCTGGCCGATGCTAGAATGACACGGGGATTGGCTTGGTTGGAGGCGCCTTCTCTTGTGTTGGGTGAGCTGAGGGATGAGTCCACTGAAGCAACGAGGATCTTACCGATGAACGCGCAGAGTTCAGGGAGATGTCATGGGATCCAGAACAGTTTTCTCCCTGGCCGGCGTGGCGCAACCAGGACTGGCTGGCGCCAGGGGGCCAAGGTGGCTGCGTCAGGTGCAGACAGGACGGGCGCTGGTGGGAACATGCTTTTCTTAGTGGTTGTCATGCCCCCTGGGTTACCACCAGGGACGAAAATGCCTTGGCACCCATGTTGAGCCTGACTAGCAGAGTGTTTATTTTCGGAGTAGTGTCAGGGTTGTTTTGAGAGGAAGATTATCCTGTGATCGTGCGCCAGGCCCAATTGGTTGACCTCAACGCCTGTTGTGACATGGATAAGTCCTATGTCACTGAGCATGTGTGGCAGATGAGGGCCCACGAGACTGAGCGATCCATTGAAGTGCGTTTTGACACGGTACGACTGCCCCGTCCGATGAAGGTGGATTATCCTCGCCAGTCTGACGAGATCTTGCCAAACTGGCGGCAAGAGGAGTGTTTTCTGGTGGCGGCTGACGACCAGGATCGGGCGATTGGTTTTCTGGATATGACGGTTCAGGCCTGGCACGATGTTGGTTGGATGCGCAATCTGGTTGTGGAGCGGCTTCATCGCCGGCAGGGTGTCGCCAGCGATTTGCTGCGGACTGCACGACAATGGGCGTTGGACAACGGGTTGAGAAGGATCATGACGGAAGCTCAGACCAAGAACTATCCGGCTATTCGTTTCGTCCAGAAGCACGGGTTTGTGTATTGCGGTTACAATGATCGCTACTATACCAATGGCGATATTGCTGTCTTCTTTTGTGTGACCGTGTGACGCGGTCTGCCACTATGTATTCGAATGCAGATGCTAGCAGTTGACTTCATCGATTTGCTTTCGTCGCTCAACCGAGCGCTGTCTTCAGCCATCGTCATCCTCAGTTTTTCGTTGTTGGTGTATATCCTCACCCACAATCTCCGCAGCTCGGTTGCACGTTCGTTTAGCGCTCTCATTGGCTGCGTGTGCATCACGTATGCGGTCGACGTGGCACTGTTCGAGACAACATCGCTGGAAGCTGCTTTGCCGTGGCTGAAGATCCAGTGGATTGGCATAGCGTTTACCCCTGCGGCTTATCTACACTTCTCTGACTCGCTGCTCCGTACCACCAATTCTCTGTCCAGCCTGAGGCGATGGGCCGTAAGGGGGGGCTACCTGATCAGTCTTCTTCTGCTGCCACTTGGTTTCTGGACTGATCTTCTGGTTCACGATGGAATTGCAAGCCCTGGTATCACTCAGTTCAGGGCCGGCCCTTTTTATTGGCTCTTCACCATCTATTTTGTTGCCACAGTTGTCTGGGGAGCCTACAACACCACCCAGGCGCGTCGGCGATGTCTTACCGCTACATCTCGACGGCGCATGACCTATCTGGCCATCTCCTTTGCCGCCCCAGCTTTCGGTGTGTTTCCTTACTTGTTGATCGCCAGCACACCATCCGCCTCATTTGTGTCGCAGGTCTCGTTCTTCACGGTGCTTTTCATTGGCAACGTGGGGGTTGCGCTCATGATGGGAGTGATGGCCTACAGCGTAGCTTACTTTGGTGTGCTGGCGCCGGATCGAGTGATCAAACACGATCTGGTGCATTTCCTGCTGCGCGGCCCGTTGGTGGCCATCGCGGTCATTCTTGCCTTTATGGCCATGCCTGAGGTGCCCTACATTCTGGGATTGCCGCGCGACATGGTGTTGGTCACGACAGTGGTGGCTGTGATCGTGGTGGGACAGATGGCAATCAATATCGCCCGGCCAGCCATTGATCTTGTCGTCTTCCGGAAGGACCGGGAGGAGATCTCGTGGATTCAAGAACTAGACCACCGGTTGCTGACCACCACTGACTTGCAGCAAGCGCTTGAGAACATCCTGGCTGCTCTGTGTGAGATGTTGCGGGTGCGCACCGGCTTCATTGCTAACGTGGGCGCCCGGTCCGGCCCTCGGCTGGAGACGCAGTGTGGATCACCGGAAGCGGTCGCGGTAGCGTTGTCCGCTGTGCAGGTAGAGGCTTTGGTCAAAGCGGCCGGGAATGGCAACCAACGGGATTCGATCTTCATCGAACTGGGCGATTTCTGGTTTGTACCGCTGCGCACCAAGGCACGAGATCGTATCCTGGGACTGCTGGCCCTGGAGGTGCCATCCCCCCGGACCGATTTGACTGAGCACGAGCGCGAGGTGATGGCCACCCTGGTTGGCCAGGCGGAGCTGGCATTGGAGGACAGATCGCTGCAGCAGGATGTGTTTACAGTGTTGCGGGGTATAATTCCCGAGATTGAACAGGTACAGCGCTTGCGCGGTACCGTGCGCTACGCAGGATCTCCGGGCCTGGAGACCGTGGCCTTGGACAGCCCGGTTCACGCTCAGGACTTCGACCAGATGGTGCGTAGTGCGCTGGTCCATTACTGGGGCGGACCGCAGCTGACCGACAGCCCTCTGATAGGCCTGCGAGTGGTGCAGGAAGCCTTGGATGACCACGATGGCAACGCCGTGCGGGCATTGCGGGCTGTCTTGGGGCAGGCCATAGAGAACCTGCGCCCAGCTGGGGAGCGTCGCATGACCACTGCCGAGTGGCTGTTGTATAACATACTTGAGCTGAAGTTCATCCAGGGACTGCGCGTGCGTAACATTGCCCAGCGTCTGGCCATGAGCGAATCTGATTTATATCGTAAGCAACGTGTTGCTATTGAGCAGGTAGCGTCCGCCCTGACCGAGATGGAACAGAATGGCCCAACAGGTCATGTGTTACTGGACATGCCGAAGAGCGGACCATCCTGATGGAGAATTGGATTGAGCATCATGCAGGTCTCCCCGAGGCCATGCGCATGGCCCTGGAGATGTTGGCGGTCTCAGGCGGCTCGCATCTCGTTTCAGCCCCAGGGTGAGTCCGTTCGCGCCCCGCAAGAATCGTTTGACAATTATGTTTACCTAATCTATAATCACGGTGGCATTGAGCGTGGACTGGCAGGCAGTTAACGGGCTTATGGTGAGCTGTTGGTGCAGCAGCGGGTCTTCTGTGTTCACTGAGGAACAAGGGAGTGACAATTGCGGGTACATCATCTAATCCCTGGGAAGAACCTCTTGACGAGTCTCATTGGCGCACATTACTGACTGAAGTAGAGTGTATTGCATCCCCTGGACAACCCTCATCCCCCGATCACCAGACTGATACCTGGTTCGAGGATGGTGCT
>JAUVRU010000355.1 GCA_030597485.1 Anaerolineae bacterium | reverse complement strand
GTGGCCGCCGCCAGGGCTGTCAACGATGGGTAATGAGCCACCAGTGTCTTGGCCACCACACCACCCACACCATGGATTCCGAGCGCGGCCACCACCCGCGCCAACGGCTGGTCCTTGCTCTGGTCGATGGCCTTCACCAGACTGCTCACCTTCTTCTTGGCAACTCCCTCCAGGCTCAGCACTTGGTGGGGTTTCAGGTGCAACGTATAGATATCGCTCACATCGCGGATCAGTTCTGCCTGGATGAGCTGTTCAGCGATCTTGACGCCGAAGCCCTCAATATCCATGGCCCCCCGCGAGACGAAGTACTCCACCCGGCGCACCAGCTGGGCCGGGCAGGCCGCGTTGACGCAGTAGATGGCCACTTCTTCCTCCGGCCGGGCCACCGGCTCCCCGCAGGAGGGACAGCGGCCGGGCACATGGTAAGGCGACGAATCAGGCGGTCGCCGCTCCAGGATGGGCCTGACCACCTGAGGGATGACGTCGCCGGCCCGTTTGACGACGACAATATCACCCTCTCGAATGTCCTTGCGGCCCATATCCTCAAAATTGTGAAGGCTGGCCTGGCGCACCACCACGCCGCCGATGTTCACCGGTTCCAACATCGCGTAGGGCGTGAGCACCCCGGTACGGCCCACGTTGACGCCAATCTCACGCAGGCAGGTGGTGGCCTCGCGAGCCGGGAACTTGTAGGCGATGGCCCACCGGGGTGCGTTGCCCACCACTCCCAGAGTCTGCTGCAGACCGAAATCATCCACCTTGACCACCACCCCGTCAGCTTCGTACGGCAAGTTGTCGCGTCCCTCCATCCACTGGTGAACGAAGTGCAACACCTCGTCGAAGTCACGCGAACGCCTGATATCAGGGTTAACTGGGAATCCCAGCCGTCTCATGGTGTCCAGCGCCGCCCACTGGCTGTCAATGGCCTCGCCGCCCTCCACGTAACCGCTGGCATAGGCAAAGAAGGAGAGCCGGCGCCGGGCGGTGACGCGGCTGTCCAGCTGGCGAACGCTGCCGGCGGCCGCATTGCGCGGGTTAGCATACAGCTTCTCGCCCTCGTCTGCCTGGCGTTGATTGAGCTGGTTGAAATCGGCGACAGGCATGTATACCTCACCGCGCACCTCAATCCGCGCCGGGGCGGTGGCATTACTTGGCGACGAGGCTTCGGAGGACTGCCCCCGCACCGGGATGCGCAAAGGGATGCTTCTGACAGTGCGCAGGTTGGCGGTGATGTTTTCGCCCTCCACCCCATCACCCCGCGTCGCGCCTCGCACCAGGACACCATCCTCGTAGGTCAGCGCCACCGCCAGGCCGTCAAACTTGGGTTCCACCACCCAAGTCACGTTGCCTGTCGTCACGCCGTCGGGCAGCAGACGGCCGATGCGTGCCAGCCAGGCGCGCATGTCGTCGTCATCAAACGCGTTGCCCAGACTGGTCATGGGGACGGGGTGGGTGACCTTCTGGAACTGGTCTAGCGGTGGCGCGCCAACTCGTTCAGTGGGCGAGTCGGGGGTGACAAGTTCAGGATGTGTGGCCTCCAGCTGGCGCAACGTTTGCATCAACCGGTCATATTCCCCATCGCTGATGACGGGATCGTCCAGAGTATAGTAGCGATAGGCGTGGAAGTTGAGCTGGTCGCGCAGTTGCGCGATCCGCCGTTCGGCCTCTGACCGATTGTGGGGTCGAGTCACCTTGACCTCCTGCGGCGGCTGGGTGGTCGTGCGGCAACCGTATGGAAAGACCCAACTTGATCGGGGAATACGCTAAACATCAGACAGACCCGGCATCTATGAAAACACCCTCTCCCCGACGAGAACCGGCAGGGTACGGAATTTGACTGCCGGCTTCTGCCCAGGAGAACCGTAACCACGGCGGTGCGGCCTGTTCTTTTGGCCGCACCGCAATCAAAGGTCTAGATGACGGCCCACGGGCATGTAAGCAGGAGCGAAGTCCCGGAGGCCATCCCTTCGGTCACGCAGTGGCTTCGTTCGCTCAGTGCCAGTGCGTGATCTGTCCCCCACCGGCGTCCCCGCTCCCGGCCGCTTCCTCTTCACTCCGGCGGCAAACTGGGTGCCAGAAAGTCGCCCCGCGCCCATCCCTCGGTACCGTCACTATCGCGCACGTTCCACCACGTGTACACAGCGCCGGTGTCGTCGGTGGTTCCCTCTTCGTCCGGTTTGGGGCCGCCGACGACAGGCAAGATGGAATTGGCGTCAGCCACCGTAAGGCGGGCGTTGTTGGTGCCCGGTCCGGCACGCAGGCTGAGCCCCGACCCTCCAGTGTTAATAATCTGCACATAGCCACCCACCTCGATCTGAGTCGGTGCCACCGGCTGGGGTGTGGGAGTAGGCGGGATAGGTGTGGGAGTGTCCACCGATTGGGGGGGAGTAGGTTCAACGATCACTGTCGGCACAGGAGCCGGTGTGTCTTCCACCAATGTGGCAAGGGTAGGAGTGGCAGGCAAGACCGTGGTGGGCAAGACAGTTGGGATGGGCGTTGGAGTCGCTCGTTTGTTGAGGACCTGTGCCACCCCCAGGGCGATGAGCCCGATAGTGAGCAGACCGGCCAATCCGCCGATCAGCAGCCAGATCGTTGGGAATCCAATGTCATCCGTGTCCTCGTCCAGTCGCCTGGGGCGACGCCGCTCGGGGCTTTCCCATTCCCAGTTGTCTTCAGGTTGTTGATCTTCGGTCATTCCATTTGCCTCCTGTGTAGGGATTCAGAGGCCAACTGCCGGCGCTTTCAGTGGGTCCGGTAGCCGTCTGCTGACCGCTGAACTGCAAAACTGTTCGCATTGTAACAACTAATGGCGTAACGCGCAAGCGCTCTGGGAGCCTATGTGAGCGTGAGGAAAGGCCGTCCCCTCACTGCCATTTCATCCAGAACGGCCTTGATCTGTGCCGGTGTCTGACCGGGGATGCGCTCCACCTGGCATCCCCCTGCCAGCAGATGAGACTCGTCGTCGGCCGACACGCCCGCGGAGTCGCCCACGATGGTCACACGTCTGGCGTGCATAGCGTCGTGCACCGAAAACCCCATCGTGACCCGAAACTTACCAACGTAGTTCTCCGCACTGCGCCACTCCTCTCTGGCCCAATTCGTGGGCGTCTGCCAGAAGAGGAGGTAGTGCTCGAGTACCTTGGGCGGGGACTCGACCGGCCTGGCTTCGTCAAAGATGCGGCGGATCGCTTCCAGCAGATGGTCGCGCCAGGTGGTTGGCCAGGTGAGGCCCGGGCACTGAGTGTCGCGGTAGTCGCTGTGGCCGTGAACGGCATCCAGGGACAGGTCCAGGTCATTCAGCAGCCATGCGACCAGCTGCGCTGTGGCCGTCAATTGCAGGTCGGACGGCGCCTGGTTGGTGAAGTTGCCGGACAGACACACCCCCACACCTTCCCGGTTGCCCACATCGCCGGCATGATAGGAGATGGCTTCCAGGGGCTGAGTCTGCCGTATGTACCCATCCACGCCCACAAAGAAATGATAACCTATGCCCGGCCACCCGCTTTTCTCCACGTGATAGCGGGCGATGCGATGAGCGTCCACTGTGGGCGGTACCACGCTGTGATGGATGATGATGGCTGAAACGGCGCCCCGCTCGCGGATGGTATACCGCAGGCTAGAGTGCCGAGGCAATTGACTGATCACATCTTCGACGGGGGGCTTGTGGGGCAATTCGGCAGGCACCACTTCAACCAGGCCGGTTTGGCCTCGATCGCCCTCCTCGG
>JAUVRU010000050.1 GCA_030597485.1 Anaerolineae bacterium | reverse complement strand
GGCCTGGGCCGGCACACCGGCCTCAACGAAATGGTACGCAATCAGCCTCACCCCTTCAACGGTATCGCGGTCGGGCAGCATTTCCATCTCATCTGCTACCAGCCGATGAAGCGCCATACGTCGGTCTGACAGCAGTCGATCATAGATGCATTCCTGCACTATGATGTGCCGGAATGCGAAGGTATCGTTATTCCCTGCGGTCTCTTCAACTATGCCATCTCTGATCAGTTCCTGGAGCCGGTCTCGCAGTCGGCTCACCTTCCGTTCACGGTCCACTATGGCCTGCAGTAGTCTGAGTGAGAAGACAGAGCCAATCACAGCAGCGCAGTTCATCACTTCCTGCAATTTGTCAGGCAGCCGGTCCAAGTTTGCCATGGCCAGCCCTCTCAGCGTGGGGGGGATGCGCAACGAGGTCAGTCGCTCAGGATCAACGACCCGCCACCGGTCCTCGCTGAGTTCGACGATGCCCTCAGCGATCATCAGCAGCACCAATTCCTTCAGGAAGAACGGATTGCCCTGTGCCCAGTCAAGGATGGCCGATTGCGCTCTCGGGGCCATGCTGTCAGGGTTAATGAGGGATGCAAGAAGGGTATCGCAGTCCTCTCGCCTCAGTGGTGCCAGATCAATCTGGTGGTGATTGCGACAGATGGGGCCTTCGATCTGACGAAGAATGTCTTGAGAAGACTCTTCTGTCGTTCTGGACAGGATGCAGAACAGGATAGGGTGCTCATCGGACAGAGGCAGCAATGAGAGCATCAGCTGGCGTGACGCGTCGTCAACCCACTGCCAGTTGTCTGCCACCAGCACCAGTGGGGATTGCTTTGCCTGTGCTGCTAAAAGGTCCCGCATCGCCTGAACCGTCTGCACACGGGCATCTTCAGCTCGCCCGGTTGTTTCGGTCAGTATAGGCTGGTTGTGGGCCAATTGCGCCACAGCGTCCGGCAAGGGAATGGCCCAACCCGCTTGGGCTGAGGGGGCAGCCGTCTCAGTTGGGGCTGCACCGGGTGGTCCATTCTTGATGATATCACGCCACAGACTGTAGATGGTGCGTCGGTGAAACATATGCGCTGTTCCGGTCAAGATGGTTGCCTCGGAGGGCACCAATGAGTTCAGCCACTCACGAGCCAGGCGGGTCTTTCCCAATCCAGGCTCTCCTGTCACCACCACGACACCACCAGTGCCAGCTGCCAGCTGACCGGACAGGTCATTGAGGACCGCCATCTCAGGCTGACGACCTGTCCACGGCAGCAGGTGGATATCGCCAGTCAGTTGGGCGGTCACTCGTGACTCCTGCCTGCTCTGCACACTGAAAACCGGTACCAATCCATCGATACCCTTAACCTGGAATTCACCCATGAAGCAGTAGTTGAACAGGAGCTCAGTCTGTCGTTGCACCGCCTCTCCGACCAATATGACTCCGGGCTCGGCCAACTCCTGCAAGCGAAAAGCCAGGTTGACCGTTTCGCCCATCACGGTGTACGACAGCTGTTGGTCCACGCCAATGCTGCCAGCAATGACATCCCCGCAATTGATGCCGATGTGGAGATCCAGGGGCATTCCCAGGTATGGTTGCATCTCACGGCTGAACACCTGTATCTCCATCTCCATGTCGAGAGCTGCCTGCACAGCCCGTTCCGGGTCGTCCCCGTGGGCCACGGGAGCGCCGAAGACCGCCATAATCCCGTCGCCGAGGAACTTGTCGATTACCCCTCCGTACTTGAAGACGTGTGAGACGAGCCGCCTGAAGCAGGCGTTCATCAGGCTGAAGACTTCCTCGGTGTCCATTCGTGATGCCAGGTTGGTGAAGTTCACCAGATCGGCGAAGAGTACCGTGACGTACCGCCGCTCGCCAGCGACCTGAGTGCTGCCTTGGGTGATCCGGTCACGCAACTCGCCGGGCACGTACTGGGCCATGTGCTTTTGCGTGGCATAGGCTCTGGCCAGGTCCTGGGCGTACGCAAGCAGTTGAGCTTGAGTGAGAGCCAGTTCTTGAGCTACAGATCTTG
The DNA here is from genome assembly GCA_030597485.1 of Anaerolineae bacterium. Classification (GTDB taxonomy): domain Bacteria; phylum Chloroflexota; class Anaerolineae; order 4572-78; family NAK82; genus JAUVRU01. Next base: position 6,962 of record JAUVRU010000050.1, on the reverse strand, counting down.
CTGATCCGATTGGCACTTCGGCAGCGTTGCCCATCGGCTGTCCACAAAGGGGACACATTGGTTGGGTCATCGGTATCGAATGCCCTCTCCAGTTTCCTGAGCGCCACGGGGTTTCCTGGGGTTGTTGTGTCGTTCCGGAATCCCGGTCGCTGCGGTCTCGAACGGGTGTAGTGTCACTTGACGCCCACGTGCAAGGCCACGGTGCCTGCCATCAACATACGGTAGCGTACCTGGCGCCGGCCCGTCGCCTCCATCACGCTCGCCAACTGGTCCGGTCTCAGGAAGGCGTCCGCTGACTGGGGTAGATAGGCGTAGGCGTCACGGTGACCACTGATCAAACCCCCCAGGCGGGGAACAACCTGGTGGAAGTAGAAGCGGAAGAGTCTTCCCCAAATGGTGTCCGGCGGGCGGGGCACATCCAGGGCTACCACCCGCCCTCCGGGTCGGGTCACCCTGCGTTGTTCGCTGAGAGTGGCTGCCACGTCGGTGACATTGCGTATCAGGAAGGCGGAAGTCACGGCGTCGAACGTGTCATTCGGAAAGGGGAGACACATTGTGTCTCCCGCCGCCCACTGCAGCCGTCCATAAAACGTCGCTTGATCGTGCGAAACATCATCTTGACTGGCTCTAAGCATAGGCAGACTGAAATCGATGCCCACTATCATGCTCAACTCCGGCTGCTGACGGATGGCGGCGAAGGCTACATCGCCGGTGCCAGTTGCCACATCCAGCAGGTTTCCGCCAGCCTGCAATTCTGCCTCACGTACCAGATGCTTGCGCCAGTGGGTGTCCTGGCCCCCAGTCATCAGACGATTCATCAGATCATACCGGGGAGCGATGCGATCGAACATGGCCTGGACGTACTGGCGCTTGTCGGGTGCAGACTCGAAGGTCATAGCATGTATTCCACATTGTGGCCGAGAGCGATGGAGTTGTCAATCCAGCGTAGCCAATGCGGGGTGAAGCGATACATCCTCACGGTTCCCAGAGCACGAATCAGAGCTGGATCGGACAGTACGAAGGGAAATTTCGTTGCGTAGCGTGTCCATGCCTTGGCCTGGTCCAGTCCAGTGATGGGGGCGCAGGTTCCCTCCATCTGCACGCCGCGGATGCCACGCCACTCAGTCGAGAGGGCGTGAATGGTGCCAGCCACTCGTGGATCACGAGCAATGTTGCCTGCGTGCCGGCTATGGGCCCCGGAAACGAAGTAGAGCACTGGATCGTTGCCTTGCACGTAGTAAACGTCGGCGACCTGTGGTTTGCTTCTGGGCCCGACGGTCGCAAGGCTGAGAACGGTGTGAGCTGCCAGGAAGCTATGTATTTCGTCTGTCAAGTTGCCAGCCATCAGCCAGATCCTTGTGGTCTCTCCTGGCAGCCTTCCCACGTCATAAACAGATTGTTGTCTATCCCCAGCCGGCGCAAGATTCGGCCCACCATGTTGTCGACCATCTCGTCGACGGACGATGGGTGCGTGTAGAAGGCGGGAACCGCGGGGAAGATGATTGCCCCCATCTCGGCCGCCTGCAGCATCAGCCGCAAGTGTCCCACGTGCAGTGGTGCCTCGCGCACCACGAGCAAGAGGGGGCGTCCTTCCTTGAGGGTTACGTCGGCGGCGCGTGCCAAGAGGTCAGCGGCGTAACAATGGGCGATGGCACTTAACGTCTTGATGTTGCACGGCACAACGACCATGCCATCGGTGGGGAATGAGCCGCTGGCGATGGCTGCCCCGATGTCGTGTGGCTGATATGCGTGGCTGGCGAGGGCCTGTACCTCTTTCTCCGACCGACCTGTCTCTGCCCGTATGGTCAGGCTGGCTGCGTCGCTGATGACGACATGGGTCTCCATTGTATCCATCTGCGAGAGTACCTCCAGAAGGCGCACCCCGAGAATGGCGCCGCTGGCGCCTGACACGCCCACAACCAGTCGTCTTCGTGAGTTCATAGCACTCCCTCCCGCCAGGGGCAGAGCCGCCGATCCAGTCCATCCACGACGAAGTAAAGTGCCAGGCCCAGCAAGCTCATGGCCAGCACACCCGCATACATCTGAACATAGCGCAGCGCTCCCCAGCTTTCGACGATGATGTAGTAGCCCAGGCCCGAATTGGTGGCATAGGTTTCGGCGATGAACAGCACGGCGATCGCGGTGCCCACGCTGACACGCAGGGCGGTCAGCACGGCTGGCACGCAGGCTGGCAGGTAGACATAACGAAACAGAGCCCGGCGCCCGGCTCCCATAGAACGCACCGACGTGATGAGCTCCGGTCGCAATCGAGCTGCCTGGTCGCGAACGACCACCAGTACCTGGAAGAACAGGATGAGGCCGACCAGCAGCACCTTACTGGCATCGCCCGATCCGAAGAGGACGAGGATGACGGGGAGAAACACGATCTTGGGGATGGGATAGACGATGTAGATAAGAGGGGCGAAGATCCGATCCAGCGAGGGCATCTGTCCCAGAGCCATACCAGCGGGTACGGCTGTCAGTACCGCGACGCCTATGGCCGCCACCACCCGGCCACTACTGACCAGCAAGTGCCGCCCTAGCTGGCCGCCAATCTGGTGAAAGAACACCACCAGTACCTGGGAAGGCGGTGGAAAGACCGGTCGATCGAGCAGGAAGGAGATCACTTCCCAGATCATCAGTGTGGCTACCATACCCGCCAACGCGTCACGCCATTTCACGACTGTCTTCTCCCATCAGGTGGTGTAGCTGCCGGCAGCGTGTCCGGTAGGTCTCCTGCCTTCGGTAGGTCGGACCGCCGGCCTGAGCGTTCTGGACGATTGCGGGGGTGTGGTGGACCGGTTGTGACAGCACCATTATTCGCTCTCCCATGAATACAGCTTCCTCAATGTTGTGGGTCACGATGATGGTGGTGAGGTTTTGCTCACGGCGCAGCTGCATTGTGAGATTCTGAAGGTCCTGACGGGTAGGCGCGTCCAAAGCCCCGAAAGGCTCGTCCATAAGCAACAGGTCGGGTTCTAGCATCAGAGTGCGAGCGATGGCTGTCCGTTGCCGCTGGCCGCCGCTGATCTGATGAGGATAATGATCGGCCAGGTGATCGATGCCCAGACGCTCCAGCCAGCCATGAATCAGTGTCTGTTTGTTCGCAACGCGGTTATCTGCTGGGGCGTGCACGCCGTCCGGCCCGTAGAAGGCGCGGATGTTCAGCCCCAACGCCGCGTTCTTCCAGACCGTTGCCCAGGGCAACAGTCCATAGTCCTGCAGGATCAGGCCGGTTCGTGGCCGGGGTCGGGTGAGCAGCTGTCCGTCAATGAGGATCTTGCCAGCCGTTGGCCGGAGCAAGCCGGCCAACAGGCTAAGTAACGTTGTCTTGCCGCAGCCGCTGGGTCCGATGACTGCCCAAGATTGACCCTGTTCCGCGCCGAACGAGAATGTCTCGAAGACCGCGGTGCCATTGGGATAACTGAAGCTAAGGTCTTGAACCTGGATCATCCTGTTGCATCATCCGATCGTAGTGCATTTTCTCGTTGAACTGTGATCCTCATGTGCGATAGTGAGCGCAGCTTGTCAAGGGAGATACACAGCCACCACCGTGGCGACGAAGAGGATCACGGCGATGTATCCGTTGACGTTGAAGAAGGCTACGTTCACGCGAGTCAAATCATCAGGCGACACCAGGCTATGTTCGTACGCCAGCAGACCACCTGCCAGTGCCAATCCCAGCCAGTAGGGCCATCCAAGAGACGTGACCACTCCCACAGCGACCAGTACCAGGACTGTGAGCACGTGGTTCACCCTGGCCACTCGCAAGGCAGTGGCAATGCCGAATCGGGCCGGCACCGAGAACAATCGCTCTGCCTGGTCGAACGTCGTGTCCTGACAGGCGTAGATCAAATCAAATCCGGCAATCCACAGGGTGACGGCCAGCCACAGCAGCCACGCCGGTGGGTCCACGGCAGCTCGGACAGCTACCCAGGCGCCGGCCGGTGCCAGCCCGTCGGTGGCACCCAGCACCCAATGACTGAGCCACGTGAAGCGCTTGGTATAGGAGTAGCCGATCAGCAGTATAACGGCACCAGGCAACAGCTTGAGTGTCAGGGCGTTGAGCTGCCAGGCAGCGAAAGCCATAATGAACAACGCAACCGCTCCATAGCCCAACGTGGCTTGCGCAGACAACTTGCCGGAAGGGATGGGACGGTCAGCAGTGCGCGGGTTGCGGGCGTCGTAAGCGCGGTCCGCATAACGATTGGCAGCGAAGGCCAGGGTACGCGCGGCGACCATGGCTACGGTGATCCAAAGGACCTGCCACAGTGTGGGCAGCCCGTGCTGGTGTTGTGTTGTGGCAGGTGGCCAATTGGCGGCCAGAACCATTCCCAGGTAGGCGAAGGGCAAAGCAAATATGGTGTGCTCGAAGCGCACCATCTCCAGAAATGCGCGCAGCCTGGTCACGTCGTGCCTTTCTGAGGTGGGATATTCTCCTCTGTGTTTCGGCAGGCATCGCCCTGGCCGGTGATGGTGAAACCGGTGACTGGATAGCCACGCTGAAGATGCGTTTCCAGAGCCTCACGCATGTGCAGCCTCCAGTCGAGTGCCAAATCCATGTCATCTCGCCTGGTTCTCTGGATGATGGTACATTGATCTGTTGAGATTGGCCTGAGTCTCCTCTGTCAACGGATGGATGCGACAAAGCGGTCCACAGCCGGCTGGTCCCAGTCCTCCGTCAGGCCTGTTATCACAAGAAGCGTCGGTCCACCCTGACCCGGAAACAGACCACTGACCTGGTGCAGGGTCTGTCCGTCCTGAGTGGTCCCGTCGCGCACAGTCAGAGCAACGGTCTCTCCTTTGATGGTCACCTGCTCCTGGCCGGTGACTTCCAGGTCTGCACTGCCCGCCCCGGTCTGTTGCGTCAGGGCCCGTGCCATCTGCCGCTCCATCTCCTTCTGGTTGCTACCTGTGGGTGCGGGCAGCTGCAGGAGCATGATCACCATAAAACCGGCCTGAGGATCGGCCGGGCTGAGGGTCACCATCTTCACACCGGCCACATTTGAAGCAAACATCTGTTCGTAGCCGGGAGGAATCTGGAAGTCAGCAATCTGGCTGCTGACTGTTGCCACCCGATCCGGATCCGTGATCACTGCCCGCCCGACGAGCCGGGTTCCCAGCAGCGCCACGCCCAGCCCTGCCACGCAGCACATAAAGAGCGCGATGGCCATGACCGCCAGAATGATTCTCGTGCTTCGGCTCATAGGCTTTCTCCGGCGAAGTGAGTAATGCTCAGCAATCGTTCACAGTCCCAGGCCTTGCCAGAAGTCGTCCACGCGGGCTTTGACCTGGGGACTCATCTCAATCAGGTCCGGCCACTGGCGTGCATATCCTTCGGAGTGCCATTTTCGGGTGGCGTCCATTCCGATCTTGCCTCCGAGGGCGAAACGATAGCTGGCGTGGTCGAGCGCATCCGTTGGCCCTTCCTGGATGATCACGTCACGTGCCCAATCCACGCTGTTCAGAGCGTGGAACATGGCTGCACGAGTGTCCTGCACGTCCACAGCGGCATCAAACACGACGATGCACTTGGTCAACATCATCAATCCCAATCCCCAAAGGCCGTTGATGACCTTGCGGGCGTGGCCAGGGTACTGCTTGTGAATGCTCACCAGCACCAGGTTGTGGAAGATACCTTCGGCCGGCATCGCCACGTCTACGATCTCGCCCATGGACATGCGCATCAAGGGGAGGAACAGCCGCTCGGTGGCCTTTCCCATCCAATAGTCTTCCATAGGGGGGATACCAACCACGGTGGTAGGGTATATGGGATCAGTGCGGTGAGTGATGGCCGTGACGTGCAGTACCGGGTACTCGTCCACCGGCGTGTAGTGACCGGTATGATCGCCAAACGGCCCCTCAGGTGCCAGCTCGGTGGGATCCACATAGCCTTCAATCACGAATTCGGCGTGGGCAGGTGCCTCAAGGGGCTGGCTAACACAGCGCACCAGTTCCACCGGTTTGCCACGCAGCCAGCCAGCGAGCAAGAACTCGTCAAAGCCTGGAGGTAGCGGTGCTGAGCCACACCACATGACAGCCGGGTCACCGCCCAAGCTGACCGCCACCGGGATGTGCTGACCACCACCAGTGCGGGCCTGGCGGGCGTGATCTGCCCCGCCCTTGTGAATCTGCCAGTGCATGCCGAGTGTCTGTTCATCTCGTACCTGCAGTCGGTACATGCCGACGTTGCGCGTTTGGGTCACCGGGTCTCGGCTAATCACGGTCGGCAGCGTGATGTAGCGTCCCGCATCATCAGGCCAGCATTTCAGGATGGGCAGATGATTCAGATTTACCTCGTTGCCGGAATAGACTTCCTCCTGCACTGGTGCCTTCCTGACCAGTGTTGGCCTCACGCCAACGGCGCGAAGGGAACTGACGATTTCTCCCACCCGACCGACGACGGCACCCAACCCCTGCGGCAGGCGGAGGTCCAACAGCGCCGCCAGCCGATGGTTGAGATCCTCAAGATGGTCCACGCCTAGGGCCCACGCCATGCGCTGGGGGTGGCCCAGGCTGTTGATGAGCACGGGGAAGCGGGAGCCGGCGACGTTCTCGAACAGCAAGGCCACGTTTTGGTCGAGCGGTCCCTTGCTTACGCGGTCACAAATCTCGGTGATCTCCAATTCAGGGCTCACCTCGGTTCTGATGCGCTTCAAGTGACCGCGTTCTTCCAATAGAGCAACGAACTCGGACAGATGACCAAAGGCCATAGGGCTGCCTCACGTGGTTATAGTCTGTAACACACTGATTCTACCCTACGCCGCCTAGTCACGCAAGCCCGCTGCCGGTGCAGCGGATATCAGGATACCGTGTCGTTTATCCGGCAGGATCCGAGCGTCGGAACCGGACCGATCACTCGGCAGCGAAGACGCGAGTCCCGACGCTGCAGCCGGGTGGGGTCCATCCACTCGCAGCCGCTCGCAGCGCGTGCATTCGGGATGCTGGCTCTGGGCTGGTGT
>JAUVRU010000026.1 GCA_030597485.1 Anaerolineae bacterium | reverse complement strand
GCTGGGACTGTTGCGGCTGGTGATCGGCCGGCGATGGGCACTGCTAGCCCTCACGGGCCTGTGTTATGGGGTGAGCGTGGCCTTCAACATGATATACCTCATCGGCGACGTGCACGTGCTCTTCATCCCCTCCTACCTGTACGTCAGCCTGTGGTTGGGTTTGGGGGTGGCCACGTTGGCTCAGGGGGTGGTGGCAGTCACAACCAGGTTGTCGCACCGGACGGTGACGCTCCGAAGATCGGCTGATGAGGGTGCCATGCTTGGTCCGCTTGAAGGTGAACGAGGGTCAGGGGTTGGCCACGTGACCACGGCTCTCGCGCTGGCCCTGCCTGTCGTGCTGTTGGTCGGCAGCCTATCGGTCGTGGATCAGTCGCACAATATGGCTGCTGCCGACATGTGGCAACCCATCCTGACGCAACCTATACCACCGGGGGCGGTTCTGCTTTCCAACGACCGAGATGAGATGATGCCTTTGTGGTACTACCAGTATGTGGACGGACAGCGCCCCGATCTGTTGGGCCTCTTTCCCCGCATTGTAGACAGTCCCAGCTACGCCAGTGTAGGTGGCCTGATAGACCAGGCCATGCTCAGCGGTCGCCCTGTCTTCCTCATCAAACCCATGCCTGGCCTGGAGGTAAAAGCGCAACTGAAACCGTCTGCCCAGTTGCCTCCGTTGGTAGAGGTTACTGGCCCAGTGCTTGCGGCCACCATTGTGCACACGCGGCAGCTCACGTTGGGTAGGGCGATGCGGCTGGCAGGTTATGATCAGTCGCCACCTCGGGTGCAGCCGGGCGATGCGATCACCATTACCCTCTATTGGCAGCCCCAGCAGGTGGTTGAACGGGATTATACCAGCTACGTGCATCTTCTGGATGAGAACGGGGAAGGCACTCTTCAAAGCGATCACGTGCTCGGCGGTGATGTCTACCCCACGTCGCTGTGGCGACCGGGCGAGGTGTTGCGTGACGTCCACGGCCTGTCCATTCCTTCCACGTTGGAGCCTGGCGTCTACCACCTGTTGGTCGGCATGTACCATTACCCGTCTATGGAGGCGCTGGGTGGTCCGCTTGAAGCCGGCCTGCTGGCAGTAAGGGGCGCTGCCACCGCGCCAACGATCTCTCCCGATAGCATGCAACGTGTCATTCAGGCGGGGTTTGGCGGGCAGGTTGCCCTGCTGGGATATGACTGGCAGCTGTCGCCAGGAGGTCTCGACTTGATGCTGTACTGGCAGGCCGAGCGCCTCACCGACCAGAACTGGACCATTTCCATACAGCTTCTGGACGAGACGGGTACCCTGGTCACTCAGCGGGACAGCCAGCCTCAGGATGGACGTTACCCTACGTCGGTGTGGGAGCAGGGGGAGGTGGTGGAAGACCAGCACCGCTTGGAGCTGCCGGCGCATCTGCCAGAGAGCACCTATGACGTGGTGGTGAGGTTGTATTCGGTGGAGAGTGGTGAGCGATTGCCCGTCCTCGACGCTTCTGGCAATCCGGCTGCCGACAACCTGCCGTTGCTCAGCCTCAGCTTCGCCAATGGCGAGTGGCAGGCCAAATAGAATGGGGACCAAGACGTAGGCAGCACAGAGGAAGTCAGCGGCAAGTGGGGCCGTGCTCTTGCCTGTGCCTTGCTCCCTCCTTCATTCGTCATTCGATGCAGCCTGAGCCCGCTCTCGATACCAGCCATCAGTGTCCAGGTCAATGGCTCGCAAGAAAGCCGAGTGGGCTGCTTCTTGTTGGCCCAAGGCCTGGTAGAGCATTCCCAGATGATAGTAGGTGCTGGGTTGTTCCCGGTCGAGCTGAAGCGCGCTCAGCAGGTGAAGTCGCGCCTTCTGGCGGTCTCCGGCCAGGAAGTACATCCAGCCCAACAGATCGCGCCCACGAGGATCATCCGGCGCCAGGTCGGCCGCTGCATGAGCGGCTGCCAGCCCTCGGTCGGTTACGCGCAGAGAGTGATCGGCGTAGAAGTGGGCCAGGGCCAGCTGAAAGGTCAGGTCCTCGGGGGCGGCCTCAGCGGCCGCCCGGTAGGCGTACTCGGCATCCAGATAGTTGCCCACACTGGTGTAGGCTCGCGCCAGGTCAGGCTGGGCCTGGGCGTTGCCTGGATCCAGCCTCAGCGTCTCCTGAAACCCCGCAATCGCCAGATCAGCCAGGCCATACTTGACATAATACAGACCTAGCAAGTAGTGACCCAGCGGCCATTCGGGACGCGCAGCAACCGCTGCCGCCAGGTGGTCCATCGCCGGCCGGCCCAGCTGGCTTTCCACGTGTCCCAGAAAGGCCATTGTCTCGGCATCTGTTGGATCCAGCGCCAGCGCCCGTTCCAGCGCGTCTCTTGCCAGCTGCCATTGTTCTATCTGGACAAACGCCAGCCCCAGTGTCTTGGCTGCTGCTGCTTCTGAATCTGCTGCTGACTGCTTCAGCGCTGCCAGCATATAGTCCCTGGTGGCCACCACTGGTTGTGGCCCATCGTTGGGGATGGCGGCCAGCTGGCGGCGGGCCCCCTCAGCATCGTCCAGGGCATATATCATAGCCAAATACAAATGGGCAGAGGCGATGCTCTCCTGGCCAGGGGGGTTGCCTTCTCCCTCCCCAAACCTGCCACTACCGGAGACCAGGATGGCGTGCAGTGTGGCCTCAGCTTCCGCAGGGCGGTTGAGATTCAGATATGCCAGCGCCAGGCGCAGACGGGCTTCCGTCAGGGTGGGTTGGTTTGCCAGCGCTATCTGCCACAACGCCAGCGCTTCCAGTCGCTCTCCTCGCTCCCAGGTGGCCGTTGCCAGTCCTGCCTGTGCCATGCCACAGTTGCCTTGGCGGGCCAGGGCTCGGTTGAAGGCATCGATCGCCGGCAGCCAGTGACGCTGGGTAAGGTACATCTCGCCGATGGACAGCAAGGGATCCGGGTCGTGTGGGGAAAGACCAGCTATCCGCTCGTAGACTTCAACAGCGGCGGTGTATGACTTGAGCGCTCGCAGGTCAGCAGCGGCATTCGACATGGAGCTGACCGCTCCCACGGGGAGGGGCGCGGCCCGTGTGCACACCAGGGCCAACAGGACCAGAAGTACGGACACCCTGAGGGTGTGCTGCATTGATTACCTGACCTTGTGTACTATCATTGGACGATGGCCAAACAGAACGGCAAAACCCAGATGTCACCGGTGATCGAGGTGCGCCCGACGGGCTGCCGTCTCCTGGCGTGACAAAGGTGGCTACGTCTGACCTGCCACGTGCGTATTATACCACGCTTGCTGCCTTTCCATAACCGGGTTTCGGGCGGCACTATCCGCCATTTCGCCTAGGAATCGCTGGATCACTCAGTGTTTTAGCGCATGTTCTTTCGCCGGAAAGTAGCCTGATTGCGGATGCGCCATCCTTATCTTTCAGTTATAATTCAAGTACAAGCGAGTACCTCAGACAAATGAGGACCTCGCGCATCTCCTTCTTTATGATCTGTCCAGAGATCGGTCCGTTCCCTCCGATCTCTGGACAACCGCAGACAAAAGGCCGAAGGTGACTTCGGCCTTTTTCTTTTTCTTCCCACTGATGTATAATCCTGTTTTGCACAGCTACCGGCATCCTGAACAGAACGGAGTAAGCCCATTGGATGAGAGACTACAGGAACTGAAAGCACGGCTGGGTGAAATCCAGGACCTGGAGAGAGCAGGGGCGGTGCTGGCGTGGGACCAGCAGACCTATATGCCGGCTGGGGGGGCTGTGGCTCGCGCCGAGCAAATGGCTACCTTGCAGAAGACTGCCCACACCTGGTTCATCGCTGATGAGATAGGGGAGATGCTCGAGGCCCTGAGCAAGAGCGGGTCAGATTGGGATTACGACTCGGACGAGGCCAGCCTGGTGCGTGTGGTAGGACGGGACTACCAGAAGGCGCGCAAGATCCCGCCAGACTTGGTGGCTGAGCTGGCTCGGGTTTCAGCTCTGGCCTACGAAGCGTGGGTCAAAGCGCGGCAAGAGTCGGATTTCTCTCAGTTCCGGCCGCACCTGGAGCGCATCGTAGACCTGAACATCCAGGTGGCTGAGGCGCTGGGTTATGAGGATCGCATTTATGATCCTCTGCTGGACCTATATGAACCTGAGATGAAGGCAGATCAGGTGGCTGCCCTCTTCGACGAGCTGAAGGTGGTGACGGTGCCGCTGATCAAGGCGATCTCCGAGAGGGCCGATGCTGTGGACGACTCGATGCTCCACAAGCCCACGGATGTGCAGAAGCAGTGGGATTTTGGGGTGCAAGTGATCCAGGATTTCGGTTTTGACTTTGACCGAGGCCGCCAGGACAGGTCCCCTCACCCTTTCACCACTTCCTTCTCTGTGGGTGATGTGCGACTCACCACCCGGTTGGACCCTGACTACTTCCCTGCCGCTCTGTTTGGCTCCCTACACGAATGTGGCCACGGTCTGTATGAGCAGGGGTTGAGCCCGTCTCTGGAGCGCACCTCTCTGGCCGATGGCGCCTCGCTGGGTGTTCACGAGTCTCAGTCACGGCTGTGGGAGAATCTCGTGGGGCGCAGTAGGGCGTTTTGGTCGCATTACTTCTCTCGGTTGCAGGGTGTGTTTCCCGAGCAGTTGGGCGACGTTGACGATGAGCGCTTCTATCGCGCCATCAATCGGGTAGAGCCCTCTCTCATTCGCGTGGAGGCGGATGAGGTCACCTATAACCTTCACGTCATGCTGCGGTTCGAGCTGGAGAATGATATGCTGGAGGGGAAAGTGAGGATTGCCGACCTGCCCGAGGCGTGGAATGCCAAGATGCAGGGATACCTTGGAATCGTGCCGCCTGACGGCGCTTCCGGTGTGTTGCAGGATGTCCACTGGTCAGGTGGCATGTTTGGCTACTTTCCCACCTACTCACTAGGCAATATGTTCTCCGTCCAGTTCTTCGACAAGGCCAAATCGGATATTTCATTGCTGATTGACCAGATCGCCGCCGGCCAGTTTGAAGAGCTGCTGGACTGGTTGCGCCGGAACGTCCACCAGCACGGACGGAAGTACACCCCGGCAGAGTTGGTGAAGCGTGTCACCGGCAATGAGCTGACGGCGGCCAACTACCTGGCCTACATCAAGGCTAAGTTCTCCGAGATATACGGACTCGGCAGCCCGTAGCCGGCCGGCGTGTCCAGTTCGGGTGCTGTGGCCTGCGGCTGCCGGTTTCCCTGCTGGCAGATGGCTGCCCCACCAAGGAGGCTGAAAACGCACCATGCGACGTGAGCGAGTATCGGACGATATCTACGTCTTCACCAGCGATCTCTACGTGCAGGTCACCGCTTCGGCGATTGTGACTGTGGACGGCATTGTGGTGATTGACACTCTACCCTACCCGCAGGAGACGAGCATGATGATCGATTTCCTGAACGGTCTGCGGCGGGGTCAGATCCGTTACCTCATCAGCTCTCATTGGCACGGTGACCACACAAACGGTAGCTGTCTGTTTGAGAACGTGCAGCTGGTGTCGCATCAGCTCTGTGCTGAGGCCTTGCTGGACGTGGGAGCGAGGACGCTAGAGGATTCCAAGGAAAGCCAGCCAGCACTGCGAGATGTGGAGATAGCCGTGCCCGACATCACGTTTGATGAGGGGGCGATGTTCCTCCATCTGGGCGGTAAGTCGATGCAGATGATTCTGACCCCGGGCCATACGCATGACTCAATAGTCGTCTACATCAGGGAAGACAAAGTGCTGTTGGCTGCCGACACGGTGATGGCCCTTCCCTATTTCGTGTGGGGGGATCGCGAAGAGTTCATCGCCTCACTGAGGAATCTCCTGGAGCTGAACCTGGAGTGCGTCGTGCAAGGCCACGGCGAAGTTCTTTTGCGCGGTGAGATTCGCGATTCTATCACCACCAGCATCCGCTACCTGAACATCGTTCACCAGAAGGTGGCAGAGGTGGTGGAATCAGGTAAGGGTTCTGATGCACTCCGCAGCGTGGACGTCGAATCGTGTGGCAAGTCCCGTATCCCACTCAATGGACTGATCCAGGACCTGCACTACGCTAACGTTGAGGCGCTCTACAAGCAGATGATTGAGGCCAATTGAACAGCGATCAGGTGAAGGCTGCGCGGGTCCGGGGAAAGGGATAGGATCGGGCGGATCAACCAGGCCCAGGTCTTGTGTGGGAGGAAACCTATGACCGAACTGCTGTTCCAGACCGACAGTCACTTGAGCGAATGATCCCCGCAAGCGGGATCTTCGACGAGTCAGCGAATCAGCGAAAACCGCTCACATCTACTGTAGATGGTTATGCGATACGGGTTCGGAGGAGATAGTCAATGCCGTTCAAGGATGTACCCGCTAAGGTTGACTTCCCTGCCCAGGAACGTGAGATCCTGGGTTTTTGGGAGGAAACGGACGCGTTCCGTGTGATGCGGGAGTTGCACAAGGGGCAGCCCCCCTGGTCGTTCATTGACGGACCGATCACGGCCAACAACCCAATGGGGGTCCATCATGGCTGGGGCCGTATGTACAAGGATCTCTATAACCGCTTCTGGACAATGCGCGGCCGCGAGCTGCGTTACCAGAATGGCTTTGATTGCCAGGGGCTGTGGGTGGAGGTAGAGGTCGAAAAAGAGCTGGGTTTTGGGTCGAAAAGGGACATAGAGGCGTACGGCTTGGACCGTTTCGTGGTTAAATGCAAGGAGCGGGTGCTGCGCTATGCGGCGGTGCAGACAGAACAGTCCATACGCCTGGGATATTGGATGGATTGGAACGACGCGGACCAATTGCGTTGGCTGGCAGGACAACTGATGGAAGACCCATCGCAGGTGGTTACGGTGGGGGGGCCGGAGGGGCCGGTCACCGATACGGTGGAGCAGATCGTGGGGCGGTTGGGGCTGCCCGAGTTGGGCGGCAGCTATTTCACCTTCTCCAACGAGAACAACTACATGATTTGGACCTTCCTCAAGCGGTGTTGGGACAATGGCTGGCTGTATCGGGGCGCTGATGTGATGCCATGGTGTTCGCGGTGTGCGACCGGCATCAGCCAGCACGAGATCGTCACTGACGGCTACGTGGAGATGGCCCATCCTGGTGTCACCCTGCGTCTCCCCCTGCGGGGCCGGCAGAAGGAGTCGCTTCTGGTGTGGACCACCACGCCGTGGACACTGACCAGCAATGTGGCGGCTGCCGTCGGGCCCGACCTGACGTACGTCAAAGTCCAGAACGGCGACGAAGTCTTGTACCTTTCCCAAGGCACGATGCATATGCTCAGGGGCGACTACCAGGTGCTGGCTGAGCTGCCGGGCACTGATCTGGAGGGTTGGACCTACGATGGCCCGTTCGATGACTTGGAGGCAGCGCAGCAACCGGGTGGCTGCACCGACCTGGAGCATCTTGTCCGTGGCGTGGGGGAAAGCGCGGCTCGAGCGCATCGCGTTATTCTGTGGGATGAGGTGGGCGAGACCGAGGGAACTGGCATTGTCCACATCGCTCCGGGCTGCGGTGCCGAGGACTTCGAGTTGGGCAAGGAACTGAATCTGCCACTGCTGGCACCGCTGGGCGACGAAGGCCATTTCGTCGAGGAGTTCGGCTGGCTGGCCGGAAGGTACGTGGGCGACGTGAGCGAGCTCATTCTTGAGGACCTGGGGCGCAAGGGACTGCTGTACCACGTTGAGTCCTACACTCACCGCTATCCCGTATGCTGGCGTTGCAAGACCGAATTGGTCTTCCGGTTGGTGGACGAGTGGTTTATCAGCATGGGACCGGTCTACGATAAGCCGCGCGAAGCCTTGACTCCAGAGGAAAAAGAGAACAGCCTGCGTTACCAGATTATGGATGTGGTTGCCCAGATCCACTGGATCCCCGACTTTGGCTACGCCCGGGAGATGGACTGGCTTCGCAACATGCGCGACTGGATGATCAGCAAGAAACGCTATTGGGGGTTGGCGCTTCCCTTCTGGGAGTGTGCTCAATGCAGTCGCTATGAGGTCATTGGAGATGAACTTGAATTGCGGACGCGTACCGTGGCTGGCTGGGATGAGTTTGAGGGACATACGCCTCACCGCCCTTTCATCGATGCGGTGAAGATCCAATGCCCCCAATGCAGTGGGACGATGAGCCGTATCCCTGATGTGGGAAACCCTTGGCTGGACGCCGGCATCGTCACCTTCAGCACTCTGCGCTACCGCACTGATCGCGACTATTGGCGGAAATGGTATCCGGCACACTGGATCAGCGAGTCGTTCCCAGGGCAATTCCGCAATTGGTTCTATAGTATGTTGGTTATGGGCACGGTTATTGACGGCACGCCGTCCTTTCTGGAGAACTTCGGCTACGCCACGCTGTGGGCCGAGGATGGCCGTCCTATGCACAAGAGCTGGGGAAACGCGATTGAGTTCAATGACGCCGCCGACAAAATGGGCGTGGATGTGATGCGCTGGCTGTATTGCGCTCAGAAACCTGAGAACAACTTGCTCTTCGGTTATCAACGCGCCGACGAGGTGCGTCGTCAGTTTCTCATCCCGTTGTGGAACGTCTACAATTTCTTTGTGACTTATGCCAACCTGGATGGCTGGGAACCACCTGGCGAAGGATTCTTCCCTGCCACCCCTGAAGGAGCCATTCCCCGCAGCCAGAACTTGCTTGATCGCTGGATCCTTGCTCGACTCAACCAGGTGGTTGGCCACTGCACTCAGGTGCTGGATAACTCGGATGCCTACGGCGCAGTTGGGGTTATCGAATCGTTTCTGCACGACTTGACCAATTGGCACGTGCGACGCAGCCGGCGCCGTTTTTGGAAGAGTGAACAGGACGCAGACAAACGCACTGCCTATGCCACGCTGTATCACGTCCTGGTGTGCCTGACCAAACTGCTGGCTCCCATCACCCCCTTTGTCACCGAAGTGATGTATCAGAACCTGGTATGCTCAGTGCAGCCTGATGCCTATCAGAGTGTCCACCATTGCGACTGGCCCCGAGCGGATGAATCGGCGATTGACGAGGTATTGATGGCACAGATGGCCCTTGCGCGCCGCATTGCCAGCCTTGGGTTGGGCGCACGGGGCAGCGCCAACATCAAAGTGCGTCAGCCGTTGGCCAAGGCGTTGGTCTACGCAGGTGATACGCGAGCAAAGCTCATTGACGAACTGGCCGATACTGTGGTCGACGAGTTGAACGTGAAGGCACTGGAGTTTGTTGCCGAGGAAGGGACCCTGGTTACCTACCGGATATTGCCAGACAACAGGCTGCTGGGTCCTCGCTTTGGAAAGATGTTTCCAGAAGTTCGGGCAGCGCTCAGCGCCGCGGATCCGGTTGCGGTGGTAGAACGCGTGCAGGCCGGACTGCCGGTGTTCCTGACCGTTGACGGTGAGGCGGTGGAGTTGGCCCCGGAGGAGGTACTGGTGCAGACTCAACCGGCAGCCGGGTTGGCGGTGTCTGCTGACAAGGGGGTCACGGTGGCGGTGGATGCTGTGATCACGCCGGAGTTGCGGGCTGAGGGTATGGCCCGGGAGATTGTGCGCCGTGTGCAGACTATGCGCAAGAATGCCGGCTTCAGCATTGATGACCGTATCGTCACGTACTTCGTGGCTGATGGCGGACTGGCCGACGTGATGACCATCTGGGGAGAGTATATCCGGGCCGAGACTCTGTCGACGGACCTGGTTTCTGGCAAGCCGCCGGCAGGCGCCCACGTCGAAGCCCATACGGTGGAAGGGGCTCCAATCAGCCTGGGAGTGCGACGAGTGTGACTTTCTCAAACCGGCTGAGCCGGGCGTGTGCATTCGCCCAGGAGTCCTGGAGCTCGCTATGGGCCTGGGCACGTCGGGCGACACCAGCTGGCGGGGGTAGACGTGGCTTGGCCGGCGGCCGCAGTCGCGGCTTGCGCCAGCCATTCATCGCGGAGTATCCATGTTGGACGATCTGATCAATCCATATCACGCTGGACGGCCTGTCGAATCTCCTGAGATGTTATTCGGGCGTGACGATGTCTTGCTGTGGATAGAACAGCAGCTCAACGTCAGCCGGCGACTGCTGATTGTCTATGGCTCCGATCTGATTGGCAAGACATCATTGGTGCGGTGTCTGCCCCAGCTGTTGCCCGGGCACGTTTCTTTCCTCTCCTTCGAGTTCAAGGCCTGCCAGGGTGAGGCGTTGCACCAGGTGCTGGTTGCGCTGGTTGATGAGATCGCCAGGCAGGCGACGGCACAGGATCTCGGGCCGTCCGCGCCATTGGATGCGGCCGGTGACCCGGCTGCCGCCCGTACCTCTCTCTTGCAACAGATTGCCGCGTCCCTGGATTCAGGCCAGCTGCTGCTCCTCCTGGATGACGTGCACTTGGTTGAGGAGAGCGAGGGTGGTGAATCTGCAACCAGCCTCTATGATGTGCTCACCGCCTTGCTGGCGTCAGTCCCGTCGCTGCGTCTGTTGTTGACGATGTCTGGGACGGCGTACACCCAGCTCAGCCACCCGCTGGCGGCCGGGGCTGAGGCCTTCCGCCTGGGTCCACTGAGTGGGGACGAAGCCTTGCAGCTGGTCACCCGCCCTTGCCAGGGGGCCCTGCGCTGCGACGCCGGGGCGGTGAAACGCATTGCCGACATAACCTCAAACCATCCCTACTACCTGCATCTGTTTTGCCAGGCTCTTTTCAGCCGGTGCGCACGTGAGGGCTACCTCAATCAAGGCGACGTGGACGTGGTGTTGGACGAGCTGCTGTCTCTTCCCAACGAGCGCTTTCAGGCCATTTGGGATCAGTCTGATTGGGCGGAGCGCGCGGCTTTGGTGGCTATGAGTGCTCTGAAGGGGACCCACGGTCTGATCAGCAAGCAAGAGGTGGTTCATTACTTGCAGCGGTCCAACGAGGAGGTCGCCCCTGGCACCGTTGTGGATGCCCTTGAGTCATTGGCCGACCGGGGCGCCTTGGAACGTATGGGGGCGTCGAGCTATCGATTTGTCGTCGCTCTCTTTCGTCACTGGCTTGAGCATCACTTTGACCCAACTACTGTGCTGGCACAGATAAACTGGAATCGACTCAGCGCCCAATCGGATGCTTTGCAGGTAGAGCGAGGAACGGGAGATGCCAGGCGCGGGTGGAATGTAGGGAACTGGGTTATTGTTGGGCTGGCGATGACGGCGTTGTGTGGCGCCGGGCTGTGGGTCCTGCTCTTGACAGGCATATTGCCCCTGGGCTTGTTCAGCCCTACTCCCACACCGGTGCCGACCGATCAGCCCGTCACCTTCATCTCCCCGGTGACGTCTCCTACTCCCACGCCTGTGCCGTTGACGCCCACGCCCACCAACCCGGTGGTCGTTGTCCGTACCATGCCATCCATTGCTTTCAGGGCGCGCAATGTGGGCAGCACCGGCGATCTGCCCACCTGGCAGGTTTTCGTGATGGATGCTGATGGCTCCAACCGCCAGCGTATCACTCAAAGTGATGGCGAGGACATCACGCCCACCTGGTCTCCCGAAGGGCAGCGTATTGCCTATGTGTCGAAGCAGGGTGACAACCGCGATATCGTGGTGATGCCTGCGCCCGGAGCCTCATGGCCGGCCGATCAAGACTGGCCATTCAGGGTCACGCAGCATCCAGCTAGTGACTGGACTGCCGCCTGGTCTCCAGACGGTCAGCAGATCACGTTTTCGTCAAACCGCACGGGCTATTGGGAGATATTCATCGTCAACGCCGATGGTACTGGGCTGAGCCAGATCACCAACGATGGTGCCGGTGTGCTGTCACCGGTCTGGTCTCCGGATGGCAGGACAATGGCCTACTCTGGCAAACGTGATGACAACTGGGACATCTACACTATGCCAGCCCCGCTCCCTGGACAGGAGGAGGATTTCCAGCCTGAGCCTCGACGTTTGACCCTGGCTGAAGGGAACGACCTGTCACCCATCTATTCTCCCACCGGTGATCGGATCGTGTTTGAGAGCAACCGTGATGGCAATGCCGAGATATACGTGATGAATGCTGATGGCTCCAATCAGCGGAATGTGAGCAGCTCTCCTTCGGCGGACGACCACGGTCCGGTCTGGTCACCTGATGGCAAACGTATACTGTTCT
>JAUVRU010000452.1 GCA_030597485.1 Anaerolineae bacterium | reverse complement strand
GACTGACACCGGCCCGCCAGCATACCCGTTCCCCGGCCTCTGCGGGCAACCGTGGCACTGTTGCAGTGCTGGCAGCCGCCTTAGCGCTTCTGACCCTGCTCACATCCGGTTGCGGCACGCCGGCACCATCAGCGCCCACAGTGCCCCCGGTGCAGC
Source organism: Anaerolineae bacterium (assembly GCA_030597485.1). Classification (GTDB taxonomy): domain Bacteria; phylum Chloroflexota; class Anaerolineae; order 4572-78; family NAK82; genus JAUVRU01. The sequence continues at coordinate 2,998 of JAUVRU010000452.1, read as the reverse complement.
AGACCCCTGCCGAACAAGCGAGTCTGACACCGCCTGACTCAACCTCCACACTCACCAGCACAGATGTTCCCCCAACACCCAGCATAACGGCGCAGCCCACAACGATACCGACGAGTCAGGGTGCCACCCAGGATGGACGTCCCCTGATTGCCCGAGTCAACGGGGAACCCATCTTTCTTGACGTTTACCAGAAACAGGTTGCTCAGACCGAACAGGCACTGGCGGAACAAGGAATCCTCTTGGGCGGTGCGGATGGTGAAGCCCAGATAGCACAGATCCAGGAGAACATCATCAAGGGGCTTGTCGAGCAGGAGCTCATTGAGCAAGCCGCGGCCAGAATGCAAGTGTCAGTCACAGACCAAGAGCTGCAGGAGTCATTGCAATCCAGTGTCATTCAAGGGCAAGAACCTTTTGAGCAGTGGTTATCCCAAAATGACATGACGATGGAAGAGCTGCAGGAGATGCAGCGATCCCAACTGATTGCTAGCAAGATGATCGAGGTGGTCACTGGGGCGCTGCCGACTTCCGCTGAACAGGTCCACGCCCGACACATTTTCACATCTGACGCCGACGGAGCACAGACGCTATGGCAACGCCTGAACACTGGCGAGAACTTCGCTGCCGTGGCCCAGCAGGAATCAGGGGATCCGAGTACGGCTCCCAACGGAGGCGACCTGGGCTGGTTTCCACGTGACGCGCCGATGATGCCTGCTTCCGTGGTAGGTGCGGCTTTCACCCTTCAGCCAGGTGAGATCTCAGACGTGATCCAGAGCGAAGCCGGCTATCATATTGTCAAGGTGGAAGCACGCGAGAATCGACCATTGAGCCCTGAGATACTGCTCTACGCTCGTCAGAAGGCCTTTCATACGTGGCTGGCCGAACAGTGGACGCAAGCCACTGTCGACCGCTTTGACGCCCGGTAGACACAAAACATGCGTAACTGGAGACTGATTGCCCTGACCGCCGCGACGGTCTTGCTGGTTCTAGTCGGTATCGCATCCCTGAGTGCATTCTTCCTCTTGCGCTCACAACCATTCGATGTGCCTGAGTGGCAGGACCCACTCACCCTGGTGGATTCGGACAACATTGATCCGGCATTGGCCGTGGCCGGGTTGGGAGGCGTGCCTGACGTCGATCTGGTCGCCCAGGCTTTAGCAGAGGCACGTGCTGACACGGCCTTCGCCATCCTGGTGTTTAGCCCATCAATTGGAGATCGGGAGAGTGCCGGTGCGTTTGTCTTGCTGGCCAACCGCTATCGCATTGATGATCGGCCGCGGCAGGCCATGGCCTCCTATCGACTGGCAGGCACCATTGCGACCCTCAGCCCAGACTTGCCGGACTCAGTGCGCGCCGACACTTTCATTCTGGCCGGCGAGGGCTTGGCCGAGTTGGGAGAGTTTGGATTGGCTCAGCTGCATTTCGGCCAGGCCTACAACGTGGCGACCGTGAGTACGCATCTCCAGGCGGCCACCCGGCGCCACCTCTTTCAGCGCTTGCACCGGGGTTACCAGGCCATCGGCGACAAGGAACGAGCCCGATCCAGCCTGGACCTGAGTGCCGAGGTGTTCGCAACGGCAACCGTGCCCGAACCGCCGCCGGCATTGCCGGTGGCCGAGGCGCCGGCACTTCCGTTGGAGATACAGCAGGCAGAGGCAGCCCGCTGGCAAGCGGCGCAGGCGTTGGCCACAATAGTCCTTGAGCACGGAGGACGTGCCCCCCAGGAATCAGTTGCGGATCTGGGCAACGCCTTGGTCGCCGAAGACCAACTGCGTCTGCCATATTACGACTCTCAGCTGGCCCAGACGACACAGATGTCGACTCAGATCAGCGTCGTGCAAGCCCGCATCAACTGGCTGGCAACCAAGGATCGCGTGGCCCGCCGCGGTTACGGCATCAGCCTGGTGCCGGAATGGGAAACACAAGCCGATGAGATTCGGGCTGAACTGACCAAATCCTACGAGTTGCTCTTTGCCTTGTATGCAGATCTCATCGTAGCCATGCCAGATGCTGCTCAGATCGAATTGGCCACTGAGGAGGCTCTGCGCCGGGAGATCTTAGCTGGAACCTTGGGGCGCTATCCCAACTATCCGGCCGAACAGCGAATCGTCCAACTTATGGGAGCTACAGCTCACCTGGCCCAATCGCGGCCAGGCACAGAGATGCGAGTGGCGATATTGCCCTACGCTGGTGTTGACTCGTTCGTGTTGGTTGACGACGCCAGCTTCATGGCCATCACTCAGGAGTAGCGCGGCAGCGATTGTCCGCCAGGTACTCCTAAGGAGGGGATCCCATGCTTGACCAGGTAAGCAACCGAGTGATAAACATACTCATCTTCCTGGTGCTGGTGATGATCGTGACGACAGGCCTCTTTTACGGCGTTGTCTTCGTCACCTTCACGCCTGAAGCCCCGCTGGAACTAGGGTTGACCCAGTCCCTGGGCCCATCCCGACTGGTCGTCCAGCCCGTTCCGCCGACCGCAACACCCGAGCAGATACCCACCTATCCGCCGACGTGGACGCCGGAACCTACATACACACCGTTGCCCTCCCCTACCGCGACCGAAACCGGCACACCCACACCCACCACCACCGCGACCAACACACCCACGCCCACGGCCACTCACACGCCAACGCCGACCGACACGCCGGAGCCGACCGACACGCCCGAGCCGACCCCGACTGCGACACAAATACCGTTTTACGTTACCGAGTTCAAGGAGCACCAGAATTGTTACGACATTGGAATGTACGGCTACGTGACAGACGCCGACGGGATGCCCATGGAAGGTGCCACCATCGAGTACGGCGAGTTCAACATCAGCACGATGCAGGCCACCACCGATATCGATGGTGAATTTCATGTGCCGTTGGTGGTGGGCGACGTGGAAAACGCCAAGCGATCACACATTTGGTACCTCCGAATCATGGAAGCCGGCATACCGGCCTCAGAAACGTTCAAGTGGCAATCCGATACCATCGAAGATTGTGACAAGACGAAT
>JAUVRU010000237.1 GCA_030597485.1 Anaerolineae bacterium | reverse complement strand
TCACACACTGGCGCCGGAGATTTCGATGACCTGGTTCATCCTTGCTTGTCTCTTATTGACACAATATCAGATGGACTTTGTCCATTCGAGGAGTTTGCATCCCCAGATGCAAATGTGGCCACGAGATGCGGCATCTGGGGATGCCTTGCTCCATAGGTTAGCATCCCCTGGACAAGATATCGTGGCATTGGTGAAATGGACAAAGTCCAGATCAGATGCGAACCATCAGAGTGAAAGGAGTGCACACTATGACCATCGCCCACAAGGATACCGAAGAGAGACTGCGACAGGGCTTCAAGCAGTTTAACAGGTTCATGTTGTTCCTCTGGCGGCTGGGCCTCGGGCCCTGGGTGAACATCTGGCCCGACGTGGGTGGCCGCATCATGGTCATCACCCATACCGGCCGCAAGACGGGTCTCAGACGACGTACGCCGGTGAACTATGCCATCACTGATGGCGAGATCTACTGCACCGTCGGGTTTGGCAGTGTCTCCGATTGGTACCGCAACATCAAGGCCAAGCCGGAGGTGGAAGTATGGCTTCCCGATGGTTGGTGGACCGGAGTGGCTGAGGAAGTCACCGACGCCACGACACGGATCCCGCTGCTGAGGCAGGTGTTGATCAACAGTGGCTTTGCTGCCCGCGCCGCCGGCATTGATCCGGTGGCAATGACGAACGAGGAACTGGATGCAGCAACTCGCAGCTATCGCCTGATTCACATCCGGCGCCCCGCAGCCCGCACCGGCCCCGGTGGGCCCGGCGACCTGGCCTGGGTCTGGCCGGTTGCCACCCTGATACTGCTGCCCGTTGTCTTGTTCCGGCGCAGACGCTAGCGGAGCGACAAGCCCAGCAGGTCTACAGCCAACCCATTTCGCGAATTCCGGGGACGCTGAGAGCTGACCACGGCGGACCATTAGCCCAGTGGAAACAATCGCTCAGACGATAGAACACCCCCTGGCTACACGGCTTGCACAAACCCGAAGACCGTGCTACAATATGTTCACTGCACTGATGGACAAATACCCTTCGGAGAAGAGGTTCGCAAGCAGGAACAGTTGATCAAAGCAAGACCCCACGGGTTTCGCTGGGGTAGGGCTTTGGTCTTTCTGTATTGGCGAGTCAACACAGACATTGGAACCCATGCCGCCTGGCAACAACTCGATTAATCCTTACCTGTTCCGAGGATACAGCATTAGGGGCATCGCCGCTCAAGACCTGACTGACGATGTGGTCGTGGCCATTGGGCAGGCGATTGGCACCTTCTTTGCCAGACGGGGCGCAGAAACGCTGGTCGTAGGCAGGGACGTGCGCACCAGCTCACCGCGCATCAACCACTCACTGAACCACGGCATCTCGACCACGAACATCTCGGTGATAGATGTGGGAATAGTTCCCACTCCGGTGCACAATTTCGCCACTGACATGTATGCTGCCGATGGCGGGGTGATGGTGACCGCCAGCCACAACCCGGCCGAGTATAATGGCCTGAAGATTCGCAGCGACCGCACACTGGGTGAAGAGGACCTTCGGGAAATCTATGAGATCGCCGTGCAGTGCCCGGCGGCAGAAACGCCGGCAACCTTGGCAGAGGAGACGGATGTCGGGGTCAGACAGGCTGATCCGCTGCCATCCTATCTCGAGCGCGTCACCGCCCACGCTGATATGAGCTCCCGCCTCCGCGTCGTCGTTGATGGCGGCAACGGCGCTGCCGGGCCCATCGTGTCTCGTCTGTTGCGTGATCTGGGAGTCCAGGTTGTCGAAATCCATTGCCAGCCGGATGGGCGCTTTCCCGATCGTGACCCCGATCCCACCGCCCCGGGGGCCACCGACGCGTTGGCAGCAGCGGTCAGAGATGAGACGGCAGATTGCGGTCTGGCCTTCGACGGCGATGGCGACCGGCTGCTGCTCGTAGACGAGCAGGGCAATCTGGTGTTGGGCGATCAGGTTCTGATGCTCCTGGCCCGTGACGTCCTGAGCGCGGGACCGGCCAGGATCGTCCACGAAGTGCTGTGTACCCAGGCGCTGGCAGACGACGTCATCGCCCACGGCGGTCAACCGATTATGACCCCTACCGGCTACGCGTTTGTGCACCCGGCAATGTTGGACACAGGCGCTGCTCTGGGTGGCGAACTCTCGGGGCATCTCTTCCTGAACCAGCCAGGATTCCGCTTCGATGATGCCATCCTCGGCACCGTGATAATACTCAGCATCATGTCACGAAATTCCCATCCCCTGTCAGGACTGGTGGCGGAGTTGCCAGCGTACCACTCGTCGCCTCCCATCAGGCTGGCCTGTCCTGACGAGATCAAGGGCCAGGTCGTGGAACGGGTAAGGGAGCATTTCGAGAACGCCTGGCGTGTCGACGACCTGGATGGCGCCCGCATTGATTTCGGCGATGGCTGGGCATTGGTGCGGGCGTCCAACACGCAACCAGCCCTGTCTCTTCGTTTTGAAGCCAGTTCCGAGCAACGGCTGTCTCAGCTGACCGATCAGGTAATGCAACAAGTCGAACACTGGATGAACAAGCTATCAGAAGCCAACGCTCAGAAGCCATCTGAGATTTGATATTTGCCATTTGATATTTGCTATTTGTCATTTGTGATCTGCTATTTGTGATTTGCCATCTGATATTTGCTATTTGTGATTTGCCATTTGTGATTTGTCATTTGTCATTCGTCATTTATGATTTGAAATATGTCTTCGACCCGCAAATTGGCTGTAGTCATCCTGGCCGCCGGTCAGGGCAAACGAATGAAATCTGACCTGCCCAAGGTGTTGCACCTGTTGAACGGCCGGCCTATGATCGAGCACGTGCTGGACGCAGCCCGGACTCTCTGCCCAGCCCAGGTGGTGGTCGTGGTGGGACACCAGGCCGGCGACGTGCGAGCGGCGCTTGACGGCGACGTCACCTTTGCCGAGCAGCAGCAGCGTTTGGGCACCGGCCACGCGGTGATGCAGGCTCAAGGGGCAGTGAACGATTGTGACGCAGTTCTGGTCTTGTACGGCGACATGCCATTGCTTCGCCCGGCCACGCTACAGTCCCTCTGGCAGCGCTATCAGGCGGGAAATAGCCCGCTGGCGATGCTCATCGTGGCCGACAAGAAGTCACGCGGCTTTGGACGGATCATCCGAGATGAACAGGGGAGGGTACTGTCTATCGTCGAGGAAGCCGACTGTGTGCCAGAACAGCTGGCCATCCAAGAACTTAACCCGGGAGTTTACTGTTTTGACGCCAAGTGGCTATGGGCTCATTTGCCCCGATTACAGCTCCACACCAACAAGGGAGATTCCGGGGAGTATTTCATCACCGACCTGGTGAAGATGGCCGTCGGCCAGGGACACGAGATCATTGACCTGGTGACAGACGATCCCTCCGAGGCGTTGGGCATCAACACTCCCGAACACCTGGCCGAGGCCGAAACCGTCTTGCATCGTCGCGGCGTTTCGATGTAGGAGCACGTGCAGAGGAGTACGAACCGTTATGCTTGCACCCGCTGATTTCTTCTAACTTGATGACTACGCTCACAAGGCGCTGTTCTTCGACACCAGGTTGGAATACGTATGGGACGTCCTCAGACTGCTGAGAGAGTACCTGGACCACCTCATCGTGCCACAGGTCCGGGGCCAGGTTATGGAGGGCGCACATCTGCTGGGCGACAGCATCTTCATCGGCGCTGATTCGGTGGTCGAGCCAGGCGTCGTCATCAAAGGTCCCGCCTACATTGGGAGGAATACTCAGGTGCGTCACGGCGCCTATGTGCGGGAACGTGTCCTGGTCGGCGACAACTGTGTGGTCGGCCACGCTACGGAGATCAAGGACTCCGTTATGCTGAATGGAGCGCACGCCGCCCACTTCGCTTATGTGGGAGATAGCATTCTGGGCAACTACGTGAACCTGGGCGCCGGGACCAAGCTGGCGAATTTGAAACTCGACGGGTCCAACGTGATTGTCTCAGTCGGCCGGGAGACCTATGACAGCGGCCTGCGCAAGTTTGGCGCTATCGTCGGCGACCGAGGGCAGATTGGATGCAACGCGGTCCCGAATCCGGGCACGTTGCTGGCACCCGATTGTATAGTCTATGCCCTGGCATCGCCGCGTGGTTATTACCCTTCGGGCACCGTGGTCAGGCCAGCGGCCCGTTCGAAGACAAGACGATGACCGGTTTTCAGATAATCAAGGCAAGTAGTGACTGCCGAGCGTCCGCTCGAAAGCGAGGTTTTGACGTTGGACCCTGACCCTAGTAGTAGCCCGATTGTAGCCCTGCTCATCCTGCTCTTCCTCCATGCGTTCTTTGCCGCCGCTGGTGTTGCCGTTGCCTCAATCCCCAAATCCCGCCTGAAGCAGCTGATTGACGAGGGCCACCAGGCTGCCCGGCAGGTGGCATCCCTGGCCGAAGATACTGCTGGCCTGTCGACCACTGTTCAGCTGACAACCAAACTGCTGGGATTCCTGGCTCTTGCCCTGGCGCTTTCCGCCTACGCCAGGCCGTTGGCCAACTGGCTGACGCAATTGAATGCCACGTGGTCGCTGTCATTCTTTCACTCTGTCAGCATCGTTCTCATCACCGTTGTTTCGGTGCTGGTGATGTTTGTCGTTGGCGATCTGATTCCCAGAGGGCTGGCCGTTGGACATCCGGAATCGCTGGCCCTCTTGGCAGCCTATCCTCTCAGTCTCGTGGGGGTGGTGGCCTCAGCCCTGAGCCGGCTGGCCGCCGCCATCAGCCGCGCATTGACCGGGGGTCAGGGCCATGCCCTGGGCGCGGATCCGTCCTTC
>JAUVRU010000226.1 GCA_030597485.1 Anaerolineae bacterium | reverse complement strand
TACACGTGTCACCGCCACCCAGCGGCTGAGCCCTGGAGACAAGATCAGAATGGGGCAATACGTTCTCGAATTCCAGGCGCAGGAACAGGCGGAGCCAGTGCCCCCTCAACCTGCAGCCGGACCGGCTGAGGCTGCGCCGCCACCAGCCCCCGCTCCAGCCCCAACCACCGCCGAGGAGGAACCACAGAAGGGAGGCAGTCGGTGCCTGCTGTGGGGATGTGGCTGCCTGGTCTTGCTGGCCATGCTGGTTGTAATCGCTGCCATAACGGTCCTGTTTGCTTTTCCGGATGATCTGCAGAGGATCCTTGACGAGAATGGCATCCCCATTCAGCTGACTATGCTGTATCTTGCTGACTGGCTGGCATAGAGGGACTTACCTGGGCAAACCTAGTTCCCCACTGTGATGCGATCTTTGATTCTGTCAAAGGTCGCGTCACCGATTCCATCCACCGTCTTGATTTCCTCAATGGTTGAGAAAGGCCCATTGGCGACGCGGCAATCAACGATCCTTTGCGCCAGACCCGGTCCAATGCCAGGCAATGTCTCCAATTCCTCAACGGTGGCCGTGTTCAGGTCTACCGTGGCCGTGGGGTTGGCATCTTCAGCAGGCAGCGATTCCCCGCCCGTTACCGGAGGCGGCGCGTTCGCCTGGCCAACACGTGGGAGGTACACTCGTTGTTGGTCACGCAGCTCCTGGGCCAAGTTGATCTGATCCAGATCCGCCTCAGAAGTGGCACCACCGGCAGCCATGATGGCGTCCTGAATGATGCTGCCTGGTGCCAGTCGATAGACATCGGGACGCATCACCGCTCCCGCAACGTAGACCCGCAGAGGCGCTTGCGTCGGGGTTGGCTCATTCGCTAGCGAAGGAGCAGGCTCGGGCGTGAGGATTTGAATTGAAGTGGGCTCAGGGCGCTGGAACCAGAAGAGGAGCGCACCCAGGGCCGCCAAGTTGATGAGCGTAACCAGGACAAACCCGCGATTGCGCTCAACCCATTCCGTCATCGCTTCACCGAAACAGGGCAAGGATAGACTGGTATACCGGAAGGCCCAGGATCAACAGGCCGACGACGATGGCGGTCAGCGCGGCAAGTAGAACCGCCCCCGCTGCCACGTCCTTGGCGATCCGAGCCAGCGGATGGTACTCAGTCGTAACCAGGTTAATGGTCACCTCCGTTACCGTGTTGAACCACTCAGCGACCAGTACCATTGCGATAGTCAATGCCAGGATGGACCACTCAATCCCGGTCAACCCCACCCACAGTCCCATCACTATCACAACCACGGCCACAGCCAGATGAATGCGGGCGTTGCGTTGGGTATGCAACACGTACCAGGCACCGTCAAGAGCGTGTTTGAAGCTGTTCAGGAACTTACTGGACGTCATCTTCGGATGGAAGCACCCCCGCCAGCCCCAGACTGCTCAGGATGTCTGCCTGTCGTTCCCACATCATCCCCTTGTCGCCAGGTTGCACGTGGTCGTAGCCCAGCAGATGCAACACGCCGTGTACCACCAAGAGGCCCAGCTCTGCCTCCACTGGGTGACCAATCGCTTGATCTTGCGCTCGAGGGCAGGAGATGACCACGTCGCCCAGGTAGGGCGTATCCTCTGGAGCGGCCACGAAATCCCTCGCTTCGCCGCCAAAAGAGAGCACGTCCGTGGAAGCATCAGTATCCCGGAAGGTCTTGTTGAGCGCTCGTACCGATTCATCGTCCGTGACGACCACAGTCAGCCTCGAGGCACCGTGGCCTTCCCCCCTCAGCGTGGCCAATGCGACCGTGCGCAGCCAATCTGGCGAAACACAGTCGACGAAAGACTCATCGATCTGCACGTGGACCGATTCCTTCTCGTCAGTCTCCTCGGGTCGGACAGCGGCATCCATACTCATCTGAAGTACCGTATGACCAGGCGAGCTGCACTCCAATCAGCGTGATCATCGGCGCCGTTGCCATTAGTGGCCATATCAAAGCGCAGTCGCACGACGAAGGCGTACACCTCATCCTCCACGTGGCCAGCGACTCGATCCCTCACGCCAATGGGACTGCCGAGACCAGCGCCCCCTGTGGAAGTCGCCAGATCAGACACTACATCGGCCTCATAGTCCTCCGCATCAAGCGAGGAACCGATGTCCACTTCCTCCAGGTGCAGGGAACCCAGCTCACCAAGGCGATTGCCGGTCAGAACATAATCGTTCAGTTGAAGCTGAGCGTCGATGATATTGGCCCCGGCCAGGCCGGCAAGATCGAAGGACAGAAAGGCACGAATGCCCTGGTTGGCGCTGTTGTCCCCGACGATGGGCTGCGGCAGCACCTGGCCGTCCTCACGTACCTGCCCCCCCACAGCCGTGAGTGTCATTTCCTGTTCCGGGCGCACCGTCACGGTCACGGTCTTTTCGATGACGCCACCGTCTGTCTCCGCGTGCAAGATGTAGAGCGTGGTACCGCCGGGACATACGTCGCGAGACCCCAAGGGACCAGTGAGGCCAAGATTATCGAACTCACCCCCGGACAGAAAAGCTGCTCTGACATTCTCAATGTGCCACTGCAGAGTCGTGCACCCCCCGGGGTCCATGGTGTCCTTGGCGGCGATGAACTCGACCACAAGAACCCGGGCGCTGGTGGGGGTAGGTGTCGGGGTCAACGTCACCGCGGGCGCCGGCGTATCGGTGAGTGATGGACTGGGAATGGCTGTGTTCGTCGGTGTCACCGTCGGTGTGGACGTCTCAGTGGGAGGAACGGGGGTCTCCACCACCGGCACGTCCTCAGCATTGCTCGACCTGGTGAACGGTGCATAGACCCAGCCGTGCCCGCCGCCGTCCAGTGGATAGACAATCCGCCACCACGTGCCATCGGGGCTCTTGCCGCTTATCTGCACCTCGGTGCCCACTGGCAGCAAGTCGATGATAGGGTAGTTCTGTGCCTGTCCCTCACGCACGTTCAGCTCGACAGTGGTCATGGCCACAGGCGGTCCACTGACGGTGTCCGTCCCTGGCGGCCCTGTTGCTGTCGGCGAGGGAACAGGGATGGCCCCATCATCGACTACCGTGACCATGACGGTGGTTGGCGCGCTGGTGACGTTCTTGCTGTTGTAGGCCAGTACCTCCAGAGTGTAGCCACCGGCTACTGTCGGCGTCCAATGCAGGCTAACCGGGAAATCTGGCTCTCCCCCCGGTACATCGCTTTCCACCTGGTCCACTATGCTGCCCCCCACCTTCAACTCAACCCTGACAATGCCACTGCTATCGCTGGCGACAGCATTCACCGTGACGGATTCACCAACCCGAACCTGACTGCCAGTAACCGGAGACCGGATGAAGATGCTGGGAATGGACGGTGGTAGTTGCGCACCTTGATGGGACAACAGCCGAGACAGACCCAGCAGTAGGATGAGGGCAACCACGATGATCAAACCGCCCAGGCCAATGACGACCGGCCAGGGCACACCTCCCTTGCGATCGGCCTTGGCCTGGATGGGAGGTGATGTTACAGTGGGCGGTCGCCGTGACGGGTCGGGGCGCACCGGCGGCGTGCCCACGGTGGCGGGAGCAGAAAGGCCCTCCACCGAAAGGACGGTGCCGCCGATGGCGAGCGTGGCCGTGGGCTGCAACGCATGCGGCTCGGTGATGCGCCGCCCATTGACCAACGTGCCGTTGGTGCTGCCCAAATCCTCAACAACAGTCGCGTTTTCCTTGCGCACCAGGCGGGCGTGATAGCGAGACGCCTGAGGATCATCCAGGACAAGATCATTGTCTTGCGCTCGCCCCATCGTTAGCGAGTCGCCTGACATCGTGTACACGCGGCCCATGTCGGTGCCCAGCTGTACCCTGAGCCGTATCGGCAACCGCCGCGCACCTGTCAGGGTCATATCACTAGGTGATGAGTCCGCATCTGGTGGCTGGCCTGCACTCATTAGCAATCCCTCCTGGCACAAACACACCTCTATAGATTCTTCGTTCCATCCTGCCCTTCGGCACTCAATGCTCGATTCTGGGATTTGCCCACACTGCCTGATTCTGACCACCCGATGGTCCTGCCTCCACCATAAGCCGAATGATCGTCCCCCCAGCGACGGGTCCCAGGTCTGCATCGATGGTTCTCAGCAGGCCGTCCGAGCCTGTGTCGTCCACGGCCACCACCACCGGGATGCTGGACAGTGTGCCTCCCATAGCAGCCACGATGAATTTTACTGATCCACCAGCCCCCTGCAGGAACCCAACCTGGGTCTTGAACCGGTCGCCAGCCTGAATCGGCCGCGGCAAGCCAAAGTCCCCCACGATGCGACCACCTGCCACCCACTCTGGGTAGCTTTCCAGGACTCGGGACATCTGGGAGCCATCCTCCAGGAGAGCATCGTCATGCCACGAGGCAAAGCCCCTGGGATCGACATCCGAACCGCTCCACGGAAGGATGTCGGACCCGTTGCTCCACGTGGCCAGCGGTGCCGCCGTCAGAAAGTCAAGAACCACAACAGGTCCGGCCAGCGGAATCACCGTAATGATCAGCTGCACAGTGGTCTCACCGGCGGCATTGCCAGCCACCAGCGTGTAGGTGGTACTGCTGGAGGGGCTGACCATCTTATTGCCCGGTGCCACGATACCCTCTTCCGCATCGCCGTGGCGCAAGTAGGCAAATTCGGCATCAGCCAAGTCCCATCGCAACATGACACTCTGGCCCGGATGGATAGTGTAGCGATCGGCAGTGAAGCTATAGACTGTGGGCCTTCTGGGAACAGGTGTGTGTGTGGGTGTGGCGGAAGGCACCGGAGTGCTGGTGGGCAACGGCGTCGGCGTTGGCGGGGGCGGCACCGGAACGTCCGGCACGGTCTCCACGTTCTGAGCGGGCGAGCCTTGCGGCTTGGCGGCTCCCCACCCCCGCCCCCCCCTCTTGGG
>JAUVRU010000433.1 GCA_030597485.1 Anaerolineae bacterium | reverse complement strand
TTCCGGCCAACTATGCCGGCCAGCCCTTGCAACTGCATTTCTACGACGACTCCAACTCCCCCAGTTGCCTTACGTTCGGCCCCACCTGCTTCCAGACCGACTTCTATCTGGACGACATTGAGCTGGAGATCTGCACCAGCCAGCCCATTCCAGATCCCGACCCCACCAAGGCTACCATCAAGGGTGATTTGCGCGTATGGATTGGCGGAATCCCGACAGCCAAGCAGGGGGTGCGAGTGTGGACTTATAGACAGAACGGCGCCATGCTGACAACTTATTCTCTGCACGACTCATCGTATGGATTCTATTTGCTCGACCCGGGAGAGTACGTCATCTACGCCGAGTGGTGGGAAGGGCCAGATCTGTACAACGCGCTAACCACGATCGTGACCGGCGCCGGCGTGCAGTACATCAAGAATCTCAACCTGTATTAGTACCCTGACCTCCTGTGCAAGGAACTTGCGCGATGCCAGTGACTATGACAAACTCAGCGCCAACAGATAGTGAAACGCCCGCCATCGCCCGCAGGATGCGACTGCTATGGCCTGTGCTTCTGGCCGTGGGCACGATGGTTATGATGGTACTCCCCATCCTGGCCACCACCGGTCTTGACAACACCCCCATCAACCTGTCCAAACGAGCGGGCATCGGGCTCAAGTCGGGCGACGCCGACCTGGAAGCCAGCGCTGATGGACAATGGGTGGCCATTGCCTGGAGCCTGGGATACAACAACCGACCCGACACGGCTGAATTGGGCCACATCGTGCTCAAGTCGGCCAACGTCATCACCGGCTGGGAGATGCAGGTCAGGGCATACACTGCCACCTCCACAGTATGGGGTCAACAGCCCCGCATGGCACTCTCGCCGGTCGCAGCCAACGGTTACCAGGCGGCTGTCACCTGGGTGGAATGCCAGAATCGGGACGAGCAGTGTGACACAATCAAGATGGCCATCTGTGATCTGTCTACCTATCCTGACACCTGCCAGGCAGCGGAGCCAGTCCACTCCGCACCAGGCACCAGCCTCAGCAATCCCGATATTGCGTATGACGACAGTGCGGCATTGCACGTCATATGGAAACAAGGAACCGGTGACGCCGGACTTTGGTATCAGCGCATCGGCGGCAATCCCGGCCACGTGCCGGGCACGACGGCCAATTCCTACAACCCGGCCCTGGTCTGGAGCAGCGGCAACGGCGCTGGCCGCTTGCACCTTGTCTGGTATGAGTATGTTGATCATCCCAACGAGAAGGATCGCCGCATCAGATACAGCGCCGATACTAATCTGGGCAACGATGCCTGGGATGCCGGCAGCCCTGCCCAATGGAAAGCACGCCTGTCGTACAGGTTTACCGGCGACATCGGTGAACCGTACATCGAACCAAGCATCGCCGCCACCGGCACACACGTCTACATTGGATGGGACATGTTCCAGCGCATCAACCAGGAGGACCGATTTCACCTGGCATACGAGCACAGCAGCAATAACGGCACAAACTGGATAGACAACGGGGGAGATGGAGAGCCCATCCCGGGGCCGTTCTATGATGAGAACAACACCTATCGGTCCCCGCTCACCAGCATCGACGAGGAAAGCACCCTGCGGCCCAGCATAGCCGTCAGCGGCACCTTGCCGGTCATTGCCTGGCACTTCTGGGATTACGCCAAGGGCGAGAATGCCGTGTATCTCATTGGTTATCGCCACGCTATCTCCAATGCCGTTATCAGCTGGAGCGAGCCACTTACCCTGATGCAGGACATCGATTATGATCCGGGTGACGGCGCAAGCGAGGACGACTCGGCTAACCCTGAGCTAGCGCTGTGGCCGGGAGGGAAAGTACACATCGGTTACATGGGGCTATGGGGGGGCAACCCCTATGACGAGAACAGCGATTGGGATATCTATTACCGGGGGGTTGTGATCACCGATACCTCTACCGTTCCCGATGAGCCTACGCCCACTCCCACGCGTCTGTCACCTGGTGACCCAACCCCTCCCCCGACCGTCTATCCATACGATGACCTGCATAGGATCCGTATGCCGATCATGGAAAAGAACTGATCTAGAGGATGCTAGCCTATCCAGTGGATGCTATCCTATGAACATAACTCGTCGAGACATTCTCTTGGTGTTTGTAATCTGGGGGCTGGTGGGGGTTCTATTCCTGGGAGCCGTCGTCGCCCTGCGTGAGATAGGGTTTGGGACAGGGCCAGCACCCCAGCAGCCCAATGTGACAGCCACGCCAACACTGGCAACAGCCTACACCCCAGCGCCCAGTGAGGTGACGGCCCTGACGCTGTACCCGCTGGCCCAGAAAGAGGCCTCTGGCTGGCGCAACGATGCACAGTTGGTCTCGTGCCGCGGCACCTGGGAGCAGACTGCCATCAATCTGGTCGGCAAGCCCATCGAATGGGACTATCGCTTCTATTCGGCCGAGGCGAAGCTGCTGTACTTCGTCACCGTCACCCCGGGTGGCCGCGTGAATGGAACCCAACATCTGGGCTCAGTCAACCGGCCGCCTCCAGGTCTTCCAGTGGATGACTGGCAGGTAGACAGCCCGGCTGCCCTGGCCAACTGGCTCAATGCTGGCGGCGGCCACTTCCTGGGCAGCCGGCCAGGCATCGAGTTGGTGGCCCAGCTGAGCGTGCGCTCGGCCGACTCAGACCCGGAGTGGACAGTGGTAGGCTACGACCGATCCACAGAAGATTATTTCTCCGTTGCGGTCCAGGCACGAACGGGCGACACCGCCGTACTGGCCCAACGAGGAGAACTCTAATTGCCGGCAACTCAGGACGCTCCATTGACCGGCCCGCCACACCCAGCCCTCTCAATGGCTGGATTGAGGAAGGGAGCTGACAAACAATGACAACACAACTGTCACCCAGTGCCAGTAAGAAGGGGCAAAGCTTGGTCGAGATGGCTGTCATCGCCCCGATATTGCTGATGATGTTCATCGGTGTGCTCGAAGTGGGCTGGGCTGTGCGCAACTTCGTGGTGGCGCAGAACGCCACCCGCGAGGCCGCCCGCTTTGCTGCCCGCGGACGGTACCTGGATTTCAGCGAAATAGACCCGGACCAGATTGGCTACCCCTACGTGGTGAACCACGAACTGACCAGCATCTCTGGTCAGTTGCCCTTGGACGTGAATCCTGACAGCGCCACCGGCACCATCATCGTCTCTCATGTGCTGGTAGACACGGGTAAGTGTGGTGGTGGTACCGACGATGATCTGATTCTAACGCCGGTCACCCCC
>JAUVRU010000316.1 GCA_030597485.1 Anaerolineae bacterium | reverse complement strand
GGATGTCGGCGAAGAACGTGGCATGGGGGCCGCCGAAGACCGATACAGGCTCCTGATCTCCCAGTTCCCGTTTTATCTGGCGATTGAGGTCCAGATAGTAGCGCTGGGAGCCGGTCAGCACAGTGTAGGCCAGGATGTCCGGCCGGAGGGCCTTGGCAACTTGTGCCGGATCTTCCTGAGCGGCGATGGTCAACGTTACCTCGTGTCCCGCCTGTTTCAACACAGCCGACAGTGACATCATACCCTGAGGTTCGTAATCTATTTGCTTTTCCACCCACAAGACACGTGCCATATCAGTTGCGTCCCCTCACACGCCCATGCCGCCATATTCAGAATGAAGAAGTTCGGCCAGTCTGGCGCATTGTAGCTCATGTCGTGGGTCTTGTCAACAGATGTGTGCCCGGGAACGTTTGGGGGTTTGGGAACACTGTGCCCGGCGGATTCGCCTGGCTCGCTGCTCTGGGCGGGCCAATGCACCGCGCACGATTGTCACACATAGCGGACACAATCCTACACGAGGCGCCCCCAGGCTCTGGCAGCGTGTGGCAGGACCGATGTGTCCCTCTGAGTCTATTCCGAGGGGAAGAAGTCAACGTGGAGGTATTGCAGAGGCTCGGAAGACAAGGTGAACTCAACCTCGGCCGCCTGCTGGGCACCGTCCCAGCTGCTGATCAAATCGATGCGGTAGGCCCCAGGCAGATACGGCGCGAATTCAATTTTCATGTTCATCCGCCGGTTGTCGCTGCAGTCAGGACAGGTACTGTCCGTGCCCCCCAGACCGGGTACGTCACTCAGATGCTCCTGCCCATTGGGGTCGAGCAGGCGCATCTGGTAGTCAGGCTCAGCATCAAATTGACTGGTGTTGAGGTCGATGATCTTCCATACCATACCAGTGATGCGGGTCATCTGGGGGGTGCCCGTGTTGAAGCTCACTGGATTGGCGATGAATGGGTACTGGGGCGCGGGCGTCGGTGTGGGCTCGGCGGGCGTTGGGGGAGGGACAGGGGTGGGGGACGGCACGGGCGTGTCTGTCGGGATGGGTGAAGTGCATCGATTTTCTCTTCCACAATGGCAAAAAAAAACGTTTGACCTTATGTCTATTCTACAATATATCGCCAAACTTTCTCAAGAATCATTTGGCCGCTGTGTTTTGTTTGACAGACGTTCCTTTTCAGGCTATACTGACCTCGATCAAATGTTGCGGCTCAGGTGCCCGTTGCCCCGGATGGCACGGGCAGTAATGGCGAAGCCGGTGACACGCAGGTTGCACCCGATGCAACCAGATGCAGGTGAAGTCCGGCGCTGTCGCGCAACTGTAACTTGACCGGTAGCGGATGATGGTTGGCGAAGCAGGTTGAAAGCCCTCCTCCGGTCAGGAAGCCAGGGCGCCCGCCTGAGTCAGCACTACAAACCTTCGCGGCAAAGGGTGTGGTGCGGTGGCCTAAGCCACATTGCACCTCCTTGCATCACGGCAAGGAGGTTGCTTGTTGACAATGGGTTGCTTCCACACCTGGACGTGGTCCTCCACAGCTTCACTTGTGGCTGAGGTGAAAGGAGCAACCGATGATGGTTCGACCGCACCCTGTTCCGACCAAAGTGTTGGCCATACCCACGAGCGGCAAGCAGCCGGCCTTCGACGAAGTTGTTGACATCGCGCTCACGGGCGCGTTCTGTGGCCTGTCGGTGTGCGTGATGTGTCTGACGGAGAAGATGCTCGAGCGTTGGAGGTCCCGACTGGAGGATCTCTCCCATCCGGTCACCTTGTTGGATGTGCTGAACACCAACCGGGCCACACTTGAGGATTGGCAGGCTTTTCTGAATGCGCAGACCCACGACGTCACTGTATTGCATGGGGCGCAGTCTGAGCTGAATGCCAACTGGATTTCCGTCAGCTACGTCACGGCGTTGGTGGACGCCATACCGTCAGGATTGGTGGTGGTGGCGTGATGTTGGAGCGCATTGTTTCGCTGGAGCCGAGCGTCACGGCAACGCTGATAGCGTTGGGGCAGCGGCATCGGCTGGTGTCAGTCACGCGTCACTGCCGCCGTCTGGCCGAGGTTGGGGACTTGCCACAGATAGATACCACGTGGTCGGTGAAAGCTGATGCCGTGGCTGCACTTGCGCCCGACCTGGTTGTCGCAGCCACACCCTACCAGGCCGGCAGCGTGGATGAACGGCTCAAGGCATACCTCAATGTGCTGTGCCTGTACCCGCAGACGTTGGCCGACGTATGTGTACACATCTGTTGGCTGGGGTGCCTGTGTGATGTATCTGCTCGTGCCGACGTCTTGGCAGCGCGTCTGCAGGCGGGTCTGGCTGCACTGCAGGCCGCCGCCAAGGGAAAGCCGCGCCAGCGCGTGTACGTGGAACAATGGCCCCGGCCGTTGATCAGCGCTGCACCGTGGATTGCCGAAATCGTTGAAGTGCTGGGCGGGGAGGTCGTGCCCCAGTCGACCGGCCGTCAGGTTGATGAACTGGAAGTGATCCAGGATGATCCGCAAGTGATCATCCTCAACTAGGCTGGAATGGAGAACATAGACCCGGCGCGCGTGACCAGCCGCCCTGGTTGGGAGCGCATTAGCGCTGTCCGAGATGGACGTGTGGTAGCAGTGAATGAGATCCTGCTCAACGCGCCAGGGCCCAACTTGGTGGAAGGAGCGCTGCAGGTGTGGGGAGCGCTGTATCCCGATGAACCGCCGCCCTCCCTGGCGCTGCCGAGAGAGTCATAGCCCAAACCCTATGTTCTGCGAGAGGTGAAAAATGGCAGAGAATCTCACAACCGTTGTTTCGTCCCCAGCCCAGACCGTCGAGATCAGTCGCGATCGGCCGACGGTCATCATCGGTGAGCGGATCAACCCGACCGGTCGCAAGGTAGTGTTGGCTGCGCTCAAAGAGGGTAATTTCGACATTGTACGCAAGGACGCGGCCGATCAGGTGGAGGCTGGTGCCATTCTGCTCGATATCAACTCGGGCGTACCTGGCGCCGACGAGCCGAAATTGCTTGAACAGATGGTGAACACAGTGATGGAGGCAACCGACGCTCCCCTGTGCATTGATACGGCCAATCCGGCCGCTTTGGCAGTAGCGCTCTCTGTCTACGACGGCAAGGCGCTGGTCAACTCGGTCAATGGCGAGGAGCGGTCACTGGAGACGGTGCTGCCGCTGGTCAAGGCGCACAGCGCGGCAGTCATTGGGCTGTGCATGGACGATGACGGCATCCCTGATACGCCAGAAAAGCGGCTCGCAGTGGCGGCCAAGATTATTGAGCGGGCAGCCAAGCTGGGTATCGGCCCGGAGGACGTCGTCATCGATCCCCTGGTGTTGACGATGGGGGCGGATAGCCATGCAGGCCGGATCGCACTGCGCACCGTGGAGCTGGTGGTGGAGGAGTTTGGCGTTAACATCAGCATGGGGGCCAGCAACGTCTCGTTTGGTATGCCCGATCGCAGGCACATCAATGCCACTTTCATCGCTATGGCCATTTACGCGGGGCTGACCTGCCCCATCACCAACCCTCTGGTGCCGGAGGTGGCGGCTGCTGTGCTGGCTGCTGACCTGTGCATGGGGCGAGATGACTACGGCATGCGCTGGATACAGGCCTATCGCAAGCGCCAGCGGGCAGCTGAGGCTGCCTCCTGATAGCGACCTGCGGTGGTAAGGGGAACAGGCTGCATGGTGGCAGTGCATTGGCTGTGAGCAAGCATGTTGGCTCCTCCCCCGGACATCCGGGGGCTGAACTGGCCGTGAGACCCGTTTCATATCTGGGGAGTCCCGGATCTGTTCCGGAGATGGGCTCAACAAGTCGAAGAGTCCACAGGGGCTGGTCTGATCTGCCAGGGCTGATCCAGGTTTCTCGTAGCCAAGAACTTCCCTGAGATATGGGTGCCCCGCAGGCGGAGTGCCTCCACGTAGAACCGAACCCTGGCGAAGGTTCGAACCTTCGCCAGGGTTCGGTTCTACGTGGAGGCACTCCGCCTGCGGGGCACCCATATCTCAGG
>JAUVRU010000039.1 GCA_030597485.1 Anaerolineae bacterium | reverse complement strand
CGCGAAGCCCCTTCTGTACAGCGGTGTGATCCAGGGAACAGAGGTGGCAGTGGAGAGCGGAGAGTGATGCAATGATTTGGTATTACCTGGCATACATTCTGGCGGTCTTCGCCTCGGCCGTTGCTGCGGCGGCGCTGTCAGCCTATGCCTGGCGCCACCGAACCGCACCCGGCGCAGCGACTTTCGCCTGGTTGATGCTGACGGTTGCCGCCTGGTCGCTGCTAGTCGCTCTGGAACTGGTGAGCGGCACACCATCGGTCTTGCTCGTCCTGGTCAAGGTGGAGTACGTGGCCATTGCCAGCGTCCCGTTGGCACTTCTGGCTTTCGCGCTCGAGTATGCTGGTCACCAAGAATGGCTGGTGCCCCGACGGCTGGCGCTGCTGGCCCTCATACCGTTGGTCACGGTTGTACTATACTGGACCAATGAAGCCCACGGACTGATATGGTTTGACTACAACCTTCCCCGACAAGGTCCCTTTCTCCTCCAAGACGTGACCTACGGCGCCTGGTTTTGGGTGCACATTGCATATTCCTATCTGCTTTTGTCCGCCAGCACTGCGCTGATCGTGCTGAAAGCCCTGCGTTCATCGCACGTGTACCGGCGGCAGGCGATGGCGATGCTGGTCGGGGTATCGATACCGTGGGTAGGAAATCTATTATACGTCTTTCGTCTGAGCCCGGTACCATATCTGGATTTGACACCCTTCGGGTTCGCGCTGGGGGGCTTGGCGTTTGCCTGGGCTCTCTTTCGCTATCGGCTGCTAGATTTGGCCCCAGTGGCACGTGACGCGCTCATTGATAGTATGAGCGACGGCATGATCGTGCTGGATGAGCAGAAACAGATTGTGGATCTCAACCCGGCCGCTCAGAGCATGCTAGGCCTCTCCATTGCTGAGGCGATCGGCCAACCAGCAGCAAAGGTGTTGAGTCCCTGGCCCGATTTGGTGGACCACTGGGGACACGGGTCCGAGACCTACTCTGAGATAACGGTGGGTCAGGGCCAGATGCAGCGTCATTATGATTTGGGTATTTCGGCGCTGACTGATCGACATGAATCGCTGACGGGGTGGTTGATGGTGCTGCATGATGTCACCGAAAGGAAGAAGGCCGAGAACCTGCAGCGCGCCCTTTACGATATCTCCGAAGCGGCCAATTCCGCCCAGAGCCTGGAGGCGCTGTATGAACGTGTACACCAGATTGTCAGCCAGCTCATCTATGCCAGGAATCTCTACATCGCCTTGTACGATGAACGTTCTGGCATTGTGAGCTATCCTTACCACGTTGATGATTTTGATCCTGTCCCGACTCCACAGCACCTGTCCCAGTGGGAACACAGCCTGACGGGGTACCTGATTCGAAAGGGCATGCCCTTGCTGGTTGCCGACGAAGCAGACAGAGAAGCATTGCGACGGGAAGGAGTTCGGCGGGTTGGCACGCGCTGCCACTGCTGGCTGGGGGTGCCGCTCACGACGGCCGGTGCCAGGACTGTTGGCGCGATGGTGGGGCAACCCTACGCAGACGGAATCACATACGGGGAAAGAGAGAAGGAAATCCTGACCTTCGTTTCCACTCAAATTGCCATGGCCATCGAGCGCAAGAAAGCGGAAGGTGCATTGCGGGAAAGCGAGGAACATTTCAGGAGCGTCTTCTACGGTGCTGGGATGGGCATCTCCATCGTCACTCTGTCCGACGGCAGGTTTCTCGACGTCAATCCTGCCCTGCAGGACATGTTGGGTTACACGGCGGTTGAGCTCACCCAGATGGCCTGGCCTGATGTCACTCATCCCGACGACGTAGAGAAAGATTGGAAGTTGACTCGGGGGTTGATCAATGGTGTGCAAGATGTCGGCGAGATCGAAAAACGGTTTCTCCGAAAAGACGGCGCCATCATGTGGGGGCGCCTGGCAGTATCACTTGTCCGCGATGGGGAAGGCAACCCACAATTCGCGGTGGGCATGGTTCAAGACATCACCCAACACCGGCAGGCGGAGAAGGATAGGGAAGAGATACAGGCCCAGCTCCTTCAGGCACAGAAGATGGAAGCTGTGGGCCGGCTGACGGCTGGCATCGCTCACGATTTCAACAACCTTCTCACTGTCATCAACGGCTATGGCGAGCGACTGCAACAGCAGATGGCGCCGGACCACCCCCTGCAGCAATTGGTGGAACGGATCGTCCATTCGGGTTGGCGTGCCGCTGATCTGGTCCGGCAACTGCTGATCTTCAGCCGCAAGCAGGTTGTTGAGCCACAAGTGCTGGACCTGAACGCCGTGGTGATGGAGATAGAAAAGCTGCTGCGGCGTGTCATTGGCGAGGATGTCGAGCTGGAGACGCTACTGTCCCCTGATCTGTGGCCGGTCAGGGTGGACTCGACGCAGATGGAGCAGGTGATCGTTAACCTGGCAGTTAATGCCCGCGATGCCATGCCAGACGGCGGCCAGCTATCCATCGAGACAGCCAACGTAACGCTGGAAGAAGGCGGCACTGCCAGTCATCCGGGGGTGCAGCCGGGCGGATACGTGCTGCTGGTTGTCAGCGACACCGGTGTGGGTATCAGCGCGGAGGTGAAGGAACGCATCTTCGAGCCTTACTTCACCACCAAGGAGGAGGGCAAAGGCACTGGCCTGGGGTTGACCACCGTGTATACCATTGTCCAGCAGAACTATGGCCACATATCGGTTGACAGCCAAGAGGGAAAGGGTAGCCGCTTCAGGATTCTTCTGCCCAGATTCAACGACGTGCCGCAATCGACAGTTCACCAGCAATCAGCAACCGAGGTGCCGGGAGGCAATGAAACGATTCTGGTAGTTGAAGATGACGGGCATATGCGTGACCTGATCAGGCACGTCCTGCAAGATCAGGGATACGAGACGCTGGTGGCAGGGAATGGTCAGCAAGCATTGGAGGCGTTGGCTGCACACGCCGATACTGTCCACCTGCTGTTGGCAGACGTGGTGTTGCCCGGCATGAGCGGTAAGGGAGTGGCGGAGCGTGTAGCCTCGATTCGTCCTGGGGTGAGGGTTCTCTTCATGTCCGGCTACACGGACGAAGAGATCGCGCACCATGGGGTGTTGGACGAAGGTGTTGCGTTCTTGCCAAAGCCGTTTACCCCCACGGACTTGGCCCGCAAGGTAAGGGCAGTGTTGGAGACGTGACGGCGTCCAATCCCTGCCTCTCCCAAGTATCCGAACGCGACATCGAAACCCCGTCAGGCCAGCGCCTAGCGCTGATGAATCCAGCCTATGCACTGCGACAGATCAACGAAGAGTTCGCAGACCTGTATGGTGTCGCCGGACACATCACCAGCCTCAATCCCCTGCGACCATCAAGAATGCAGTACCCAATCTTGGGAATCGGTTCGCGCAACCACGGGCAACGATAGCGCTTCAGTACCATTGATCTCCACGCCATCCCATCGTATAATGCTAGTTGGGGTACTAGAGAGAACATTGCCCTTTCCTGATAACGTGAGATGACTTGTCTGCAGGATGGGCAGTTCGCCAGCAAACGGCGCGCGGACCTGGCCCAAATAGCAGGCCTTTTGCTTGCCACGAACGGGATTCTTCGTCGCTTCCCTCCTCCCTGGCCCGCGTGGCGGAGCCACAGGTGCGGGCAGGACGGGCAGAATGATGTCCCCCGACGGCGATGACCTCATCAACACCATGGGTGACCGCCGCCACCGAAGCAATTTGAACGAAGAAGGCCAGCATTGCTTCGACAACATAAGGGAAGACTATGCCCGAAGCCATTCGTGTTCTGTATGTTGACGACTATCCGCTCGACCGCGAGCTGGTGCGGGACGCTCTGGAAAAGGAGCATGAGGTCTTCCGGGTCACCGAAGCTGCTTCCCGCCAGGAGTTCGACGCGCGGCTGGCGGAGGGGAACTATGACATTGTCCTGAGCGATTTCAACATCCTCGGCTTTGAAGGACTGGAGATGATTGATGCGGTGCGGGCAGAAAACCCGAGTGTACCGGTATTGATCGTCACGGGCACCGGCTCGGAGGAAGTTGCCGTGGAGGCCATGAGACGGGGCGCGGCCGACTATGTGATCAAGACCCCGGAGCACCTCCGGCGGTTGCCGCACACCATCCAGGCAGCTCTTGCAAAGAAGCGGTTGCAGGATGAGCACACGCGAATGGTGGAGGCCTTGCGAACTAGCGAGGAAAGGTATGAGAGAGCCATCGAGGCAAGTAAGGTGGGCGTATGGGATTGGAATCTTGAGACTGATGAAGTCTATGTCGCTCCTAACCGTAGGGCCTTGCTTGGTTATGGGGGTCACGAGATCCGGAACCACCTTGATGATTGGGGCAAACACGTACATCCTGACGACTCAAAACACATGATGGCTGCCATTGAGGCTCATCTGAGAGGTGAGACGCCTCAATACGAACTCGAACACCGCATGTTGCACAAAGACGGGAGTGTTCGCTGGGTCCTTGCTCGGGGCATTGTCATCCGGGATGAGAAGGGAAAGCCGGTGCGCGTGGCGGGCACGCATATCGACATCACCGAGCGGAAGTTGATGGAGGAGCAGCTGCTCGGGGCCCAGAGGATGGAAGCCGTCGGCCAGCTGGCGGCCGGCATCGCCCACGACTTCAACAACCTGCTGACGTCCATCAACGGGTTCGCCGAACTGATGCAGTTACGAATGGCAGCTGACGACCCTATGCAAGATTGGGCGGGCCAGATCCTGCGATCGGGCCAGCGGGCAGCGTATCTGGTAAGCCAGCTGCTGGGCTTCGCCCGCAAGCAGATGATCGCGCCCCGGGTGGTGAACCCGAACGACATCGTGACCGAAATGGACCAGACGCTGCGCCAGGCCGTCGGTGACGACATCAAGCTGACGGTCATCCTGGTTCCTGACTTATGGCCAGTGAACCTGGACCCCGAACAATTCAAGCAGGTCATCAGCGATCTGACAGCCAATGCCCGTCGTGGCATGCCGGATGGCGGCCGGCTGACCATCGAGACGGCCAATGTTGCCCTGGGTGAGGAACAGATCGCGAAGCATCTGGAGGTGACAGAGGGGGACTACGCCCTGCTGGCGGTGAGTGATACCGGAAGCGGCATAAGCCAGGAGGCGAAGGAACACATCTTCGAGCCCTTTTTCTTCACCTCCCAGGATGTGGCCAACGGGATTGGGTTGAGAATGGCCGCCGTCTATGGCATTGTCAAGCAGAACCGGGGGTATATCTGGGCGGAGAGTGAAGCCGGGCAGGGCACTACGTTCAAGATTTACCTCCCCCGTGCCACCGAAACGGGGTAGGACGGACAGTGCGAAGCCTTGCTGCGGGATGATGTCCGCCGAAAAGGGCGATGGTCTCGCCCCGAGGCAACGGCAGACAACATCCCGCAGGGAGGCTTCGCACTGTCTGCCCTACGTCGCCATCCACTCGACGATAGTAGAAACCCCCATTCCCACCCCCACACATAACGTGGCCAGCCCGTAGTAGGGCCGCCTCTCGTTCGGCGCGCGCCGCTTCATCTCGTGCAGCAGCGTGGTCAGGACGCGAGCGCCGGAGCAGCCAAGGGGATGGCCCAGGGCGATGGCACCGCCGTTGACGTTGGTGATTTCGTGCCCCAGCCCCAGCTGGCGCATCACCCCGATGGCCTGAGCAGCGAAGGCCT
Source organism: Anaerolineae bacterium (assembly GCA_030597485.1). Classification (GTDB taxonomy): domain Bacteria; phylum Chloroflexota; class Anaerolineae; order 4572-78; family NAK82; genus JAUVRU01. The sequence goes on along the minus strand of JAUVRU010000039.1, from coordinate 4,337 downwards.
CGTTCAATTCGATGAGACCGATGTCATCCAGGCTCAGCCCCAGCCGGGCCAGCAGCTTCCGGGTGGCTGGCACCGGCCCATAGCCCATCACCCCGGGGTCGACTCCGGCCACGGCAGACCCCACCCAGCGGGCCATTGGTTCCAGTCCCAACTGCTTGGCTTTGTCGGCGCTGGTCAGCAGCAGGGCGGCCGCGCCGTCATTGATGCCGCTGGCGTTGCCAGCCGTCACCGTGCCATCCGATCGAAAAGCCGGTTTCAGAGCAGCCATCCGCTCCATACTCGTGTCCAGGACATATTGCCCGTCCACCATCTTGCAGCGAGGATGTTCATCGGTGTCCACGATTTTGGGCAGGCCTTTGCGCTGGGGCACCTCAATAGGCACGATTTCCTCTTTGAACTTGCCAGCGCAGATCGCCTCCACTGCCCGCCGCTGGCTTTCCAGGGCAAATACATCTTGCTCTTGGCGGGTGATACCCATCTCACTGGAGATCCTTTCGGCGGTCTCCGCCAGGCTGATGAGGGGGTATAGAGCGTCCATCTTGGGGTTGTGGTAGCGCCAGCCAATGGTGGTATCCCACATCTGCACGTGTCCCATCGGCTGCGGCCGCTCTGGCTTGGGCACAGACCAGGGGGCCCGACTCATGCTCTCCACGCCGCCGCCTATGATGATGTCACCTTCCCCCACCGTGATGGACTTGGCAGCCAGGTTCACCGCCTCCAGGCCCGATGCGCACAGGCGATTGAGGGTGATGCCGCTCACCTCTTTTGGAAATCCGGCCAACAATGCTGCCATGCGGGCCACATTGCGATTGTCTTCGCCAGCCTGATTGCTGCAGCCCGCATACACGTCTTCGATCAGTCCAGGATCCAGTCCAACACGCTGCACCAGCGCTTCAAGGATTCTGGCCAGCAAATCGTCGGGCCGCACACTGGATAAGGCCCCGTGGTGCCTGCCCACCGGCGACCTTACGGCATCAATGAAAACAACATCTCTCATCAGGCTGTCCTCCTACTTCTGGCTACCTGACAGTTCTACTAGGACGCAGATAGACGCAGACGCGCGCTGATTCTTCTGGATTTCTTGTGTTTTCATCTGCGAGAATCAACGGTAATCTGCGTCCTATTAGAACTGTATGACCAAAGTGTCCGATGGCTAGCTCCTGCTTCACTGATTGAGTCCGTGCAGCTCCCGCAGAGCGGCGATGTAGTCGGTCACGTCAGGCTCCGGCCACGGGGAGGGGCCAAGAGGGTCCTCCACAGTGTCATCGCCCAGCAAGGCATAGAACGTGTTGAGAACCCCACATCCCAGTGCTTCCAGGTGGTAGCCCCCCTCCAGGGTGAAGACGATGCGCCCGTCGCACAGGTCCCCGGCCAGGGCTGCCAGCGTCCGGGTGATCCAGCTGTAGCCGGTGAGCGAGAGCACCAGTCCCGCCAGCGGATCGTCCCAATGGGCGTCGAATCCGGCCGATACCAGTATCAGATCGGGACCAAAGCGGCGAGCAACGGGGATCATCACCTGCTCGTACAGCACCTGGAAGGTCTGGTCGCCGGCTCCTGATGACAGGGGCATGTTGACCAGGGTTCCCCTGGCCGGGCCACTGCCCACCTCGGTGACAGCGCCGGTGCCGGGATAGTAGGGGTACTGATGGGTGGAGATGAAACAGATGGCCGGATCATCGGTGACCATCGCCTGGGTGCCGTTCCCGTGATGCACGTCGAAGTCCACGATCAACACCCGTTCGACCCCCCGGTCCAGTCGGGCAGCCTCAGCAGCGATGACCACATTGCCGAAGAGGCAGAACCCCATGCCCCGCCCCGCCAGGGCGTGGTGTCCGGGTGGCCGCACCAGCCCGAAGGCGTTGTCAACCCGGCCGTCGACCACTGCGAGCGTGGCTTCGATCAGCCCGCCGGCAGCCATCAGAGCTGCCTGGAACGAGTCTGTGCCCACGTAGGTGTCCGGGTCCAGATAACCGCCGCCCCCCTCGGCGACGGCCCGCACCTGGTCGACGTAGGCCGGAGTATGGGCTCGTGTCAATTCCTCGCGCGTGGCTGGGCGCGCCGGGATGAGGGTCAGCCGTGCCAACATGCCACTTTCTTCCAAGCGCTGCATAATCTGTTCAAGCCGGGCGCGGTTCTCTGGATGGCCGGGAAGATTATGTTTAAGGTAAATCTCATCGTACACGTAGCCTGTGGTCATCATCAATACCCTCCCGGTTACCGTGGGACAGGCGGCGCCCTCTCAGCGCGCGCTGCTTGGTGCCAAACTGTGCCCATCATAAAGTGACAGATGTCAAAAGTCAAGAATATCGGCCTATGCAAGGTATCTCATTTGCCTAATGGTCACAGTACAGGCATAATAAGCGTGTGTAGCGTTGGTGGGAATTGCATGGTACCACTATGCCAAGAGATATCATGCTCACAGCGGCCTCGCGACCTCCGTCCCTGGTGAATTGGCAGATGGCTTGCGGCAACGGCCTGGGAGGCGCGAGTGGCAGGTCGGCAACACCTGCCTGCCTGACATTCACGGGGACATCCCTTTCAAATCAGAAAGGTGTCCACAGCAAAACCGCATTTGGCAGATCTGAAATGAGCCGAACAGCCGCACAGTTGACACCACAAGACATGGTGATCTATCAGGTCGCCGCACGACGACGCTGGGCCAGAGAGCAGCAAGAAATGGCGCGGAGGCGTGAGCGAGCCTGGGCGCTGGCCCGGCGGGCGGCAGTTGTGCTGAGGGAACAGTTTGGTGCACGCCAGGTCGCATTATTTGGCTCGCTGGCACGCGGTGACCTCTTTCACTACCGGTCAGATGTGGACCTGGCAACCTGGGGATTGGACGAGACCATCTACTACCGTGCCGCTTCACAATTGCTGAGTCTGGATCCCGCCATAGAGGTGGATTTGGTCGTTGCCGAGACGGCCCCTGCTGCCCTCCGGGCCGTCATTGACGCAGAGGGGGTACCCGTGTGATTGACATCAGGATTTGTTACTCCAGATGCCGGCTGAGGTCGCTGCTGTCCGTCCCGCGGTCATCACTCAGGAGACACCTCACTGTCTGGGAGAGTACCGAGCCTTTCGCCACGTGGTGCGCAACGTTTATGCCTTCAACTTGCAGGCTGCCCGCCTGAAAGAACTGACTGGTGAGCTTCGAACGTGCTATCAGGCTGTGTGCCGTGACGTGTCCGCCTTCACCAATTTTCTGGAGCAGCTCACGCAGGCGCGCTGAAGCCTTGGCCGAGAACCCGTTCCTGAAACAGTGCTGCGGCATCGAGCTACCTGACAGTTTCAAATGGGACGCAGGTTTTCGCTGATTCTCGGAGATAAAAACACAAGAACACCTGGCGAAATCAGCGTGCATCTGCGCTTATCTGCGTCCTGCTAGAAGTACATGAGCAAAGTGCCGGGTGGCCAGTAATCATGATAGGGAAACGTGGTGGATCAAGTGTCGGGGAGGGGCAAGCATGCAACAGTATCTGGATTTGTTGCGGTATGTCAGGCAAAATGGCGTGCCCAAGTCAGATCGAACCGGGGTAGGCACGCTAAGCGCATTCGGCCAGCAGATGCGTTTTGATCTAGCGGCCGGTTTTCCACTGGTAACCACCAAGAAGGTGTTTTGGCCGGGCATCGTCTATGAGCTGCTGTGGTTTCTGGGTGGAGGGACCAACATTGGCTGGCTCAACGAGCACGATGTTCACATCTGGGACGAGTGGGCGGATGACAAAGGCGACCTGGGACCGGTGTACGGCCATCAGTGGCGGCACTGGTCGGCGCCTGACGGGCGCAGCATTGACCAGATTCGCTGGGTGATTGAGGAGATCAAACGCAACCCAGATTCGCGTCGTATGGTTGTCAGCGCCTGGAACGTGGCCGATCTGGACAGGATGGCGCTGCATCCATGCCACGTGCTTTTCCAGTTCCACGTGGCTGATGGCCGATTGTCCTGCCAGCTCTATCAGCGCAGCGGGGACATCTTTCTGGGGTTACCTTTCAACATCGCCTCTTACTCGCTGCTGACGTTGATGGCGGCTCAGGTAACCGGGCTACAGCCGGGGGAGTTCATCCACACCTTGGGAGATGCGCACATCTACCTGAACCATCAAGAGCAGGTGGACTTGCAGCTGTCGCGAGCGCCGTATCCGCTGCCCCGGGTGACGCTGAACCCAACCATCAGCTCCATTCTTGAGTTCCGTTTCCAGGACATCAGTCTGACCGGGTACCAATGCCACCCGGCCATCAAGGCGCCGATCGCGGTATGACCGGACCTAGTTCCCGATGGGAACTGAGCCCACCACCGACCACAGCCACCAGGTACAAAACCATTCAGATTCACCCAAGAT
>JAUVRU010000489.1 GCA_030597485.1 Anaerolineae bacterium | reverse complement strand
CGCCGTGACCAAGGCGACGGTCAGCAGGTTGGCCACTAACAGAATGGTGAGCATTTTGCGGGTGGTCGTTTGATTCTCCTTTCACATGTGCTGAGTATGGATTACGTACCAGCCACCGGACACTTGCTGGTCAGCTCAGCGTCCTGGGTCCCCGGAGTAGAACTCCACATCCATCAGCGCCCTGAGCGGCTCGAAATCCCGGGTGTTGCGTGTCAGCAGCGTGCGTCCGGTCAGATCAGCGCTGGCAGCAATGGCCGCGTCCGGCAGCGACAGCTGGCGCAGCCCGATCTGCTGGCGAAGTTGCCCTGCTCGCCGGGCGATAGCCCCGTCGAGCGGCACCCGCTCCAGCAGGGCCAGCATGGCCTCGTGCCGTTCCTCCTCGCCAGGTCGGATGCCCTGCCAAAGCTCCAATTCGGTGATCGTGGAGAAGGCAGCGGTAGCCTCCTGGTTCAAGACCATCTCGAAGTAGGGGATCACAGCCGGCCGGTTGCGGTAGTAGTCAATGAGAACCACACTGTCAAACATCCAGGCGGGCACTGGCCAGCTCCTCGTCCCTCTGTGTGAGGCCAGCCCGGCTGGTCGCCAGGAAGTCGTCAGTGTCACGGTCTGCCCACATCCCCCTGGCAGCCCGGGCCAGGGCGACCTTCTTCTGCCGCCCGCCCTGCTCCGAGTCGAGGCTGATGTCGCCGGCAACCCAGCCGGCCAGCAGGTCACGCAATACTTGGGAAACCGTCACGTTCTCCCTCAGAGCTTTGATCTTGGCCCGCTGTACGATGGATTCAGGAAGGTTGATCGTAGTGCGATGCATATATGCACTCCATACATATGGTTGACTGCCCCAATTATATCGCATTCTGCCTCCGGCGTCAATGTGTATCGTCATCGGGTAAACGAAGCAGTACTGATGAATAGGACTGGCAGTCCTTCATTGGCGACTCTACCCCAGGATTTGCTGTCCCTGTCCGACTGGCTGAGCTTGTGTGAGGACTCGTGACCAGGACTGCCAGTCCTACTCGCCACTGGTTTGGTTCTGGCCTGGACCCGATGCCAGGAGGCATCGGACGCCGGAGTCTGACGGAGTGTTCTCCGTTGACAGGGCCGGGCACACCCCCTATAATGATTGAAGGCAGGTCTTCAGTTGACAGACAGACCGCACCCGGAATAGGAGGATTGGGCCCGGATCCTGGCCGATTCCCTGAGAGAATCTGCGCGAATCAGCGCTCAATCTGCGTTATCAGCGTTCTGTCTGAGCCTGACCGAACGGATACGGCCGAGGGTAACACACACCGATGGCGAACACAACCTCAATCGCTCACCACAACTGCCGCCGGCTGGTGCTGGATGACCACTTAGGCGAGAACCAGGCCCGGGCGCTGCTGGCGCCGGTGGCCTTTGCCGACTGGCAGGCTGCCCACCGGGCCCTGCAGCACATGGCGGAGAGCCAGCAGGAACGTCAGGCGCTGGCGGCCTCTCTGCCTTATCTGTTGGCGGCGCTGACCCACGCGGCCAATCCCGATCGGGTTCTGGCCAACTTCGAGCGGTTTGCCACCAGTTATGGAGAGCGGCTGGCACTGTTCGACGTCTTGGCTCAGAATCCGCGCGCGGTTGAGCTGCTGGTGATGTTGTTTGCCGGCAGCCAGTTCCTGAGCGAGATCTTGCTGGGCACTCCCGAGTATTTCCAGCAGCTGACCGACCGCAAATACCTGGCCAGTCCCAAGAGCCGGGAGCAGCTTATGGGCCAGGCCCGGGCCACGACCGTCTCGTGCGCCACCCTGGACGACCAGCTGGATGCGCTGCGCCGCTTCCAGCGGCGGGAACTGCTGCGCATCGGGGCCGGCGATCTCTTCGACTACCTGAGCATGCCGGCGGTCGCCGGGCAGCTCTCACGCCTGGCCGACAGCCTGGTGCGTCTCTGCCTGGAGATCGTCGCCCGGCAGAGCGACGTGGCCACCGATGACTTCGTGGTCATTGGCCTGGGCAAGCTGGGGGGCGAGGAGCTCAACTACAGCTCGGACATTGACCTGCTCTTCCTGGCCAGGACGGATGCCGGCCGCTACCGGCGGCTGGGCGAGCGGTTGATCGCCGCCCTGTCACGGGTGACGGCCGAAGGGTTTCTCTATCGGGTAGACATGCGGCTGCGTCCCTGGGGAAGCGACGGCATGCTGGTCTCTTCGCTTGACGGCCACACTGCCTACCTGGAGCAGCACGCCCAGCTGTGGGAGAAACAGGCATTGCTCAAGGCGCGTGTCATTGCCGGGGGCCAGGAGATTGGAGACGAGTTCACCCGGAGGACGGAGTCCATCCTGGTGGGCAGGGAGAGCCGGGCGGTACGGGGCGACATTCACGGGACCAAGCAGCGCACCGAAGCCCATCTGCGCCAGCGGGGTCGGGAATGGGGGGAGGTCAAGCTGGGAGTCGGTTCCATCCGGGATGTCGAGTTCGTTTGCCAATATCTGCAGCTGATCTATGGGGCGCAGCACCCCCAGGTGCGTTGCCGCAACACGCTGGACGCGCTTGAGCGGCTGGCCGCCAACCGGTTTCTGTCGGCCGATGAATACCGGGTGCTCTCGGACGGATATATCTTTCTGCGCACCATCGAGCATCATCTGCAGATGATGGACTATCGGCAGACGGCCTCGCTGCCCGGTGACGACCAGGCCATATTCCAGCTGGCCCGGCGGCTGGGTTTTGAGGGTGAAGGCGCCGGCGCCCAATTTGTGGCTCGATACGAGGAGCACTGCGGGGCCATACGGCGCGTCTACCAGCATTTCCTGGAGAGTAGTGACACCATGGCAGAATCCACGAACACCCGGGGTGAGATGCGTCCTCGGGATTTCCTCCGCCTGCTGGCCCGCCTGGAGGCCGCGTCCAGCGCGGGTTTTGCGCGGGCGGGGATGGAGCAGCGTGTAGTTCTGGGCGAGCGCCGGG
>JAUVRU010000171.1 GCA_030597485.1 Anaerolineae bacterium | reverse complement strand
CTGCACGCCGATCTGGCGAGGAATATCGGCATTCCCCGGGAAAACATCTTTGTCATCAGAAACGGCCGGGTGATCGAGTTTGACGAGCAGGGAGGACGGCTGGGGGAGAGGGTTGAAGGCGGTTATGTGCTCATCGACGGGCTGGGGATCGGAGACGTGGGCGACGTGGTACTCCGCGACCGGCGACATCTGTCTCGGGACGGGTTCGTGGTCGTCGTCGCCGCCCGGGACGAGACCACCGGTGAGCTGATTGAAGGTCCCGACATCATATCCCGCGGCTTCGTTTTCATGCGAGACGCCGAAGAACTCATGGAGGAAGCCAAGGAACTGGTCATTGACGCGCTGACGGCCGGGCACCGCGACACGGTGAACACGCTTGTGCGCGAGAGGCTGGCCGAGTTTCTGTACGAACGCACTCGCCGGCGCCCCATGGTTTTCCCGGTGATCCTGGACATATAGCTGCTGTACCATGTCTGTGAGAGCGGGGCCGCTCATCTTGCCCCTGCTTGATTTGTCAAGCCGGCCGGAGCGGGCGATCCCTACCTCATGCCCGGTGATGGATGGAGAGTCAACAGGGGCAGGTGCGCCCGTCTGTCACCACGTGCAAACCTGCCCCCGCCTGATGTTGTGTTGGATCAGCGAACCCGGTTAGCCGTCGGAGGAAGCCTCCTCCTCCCCGTTGGTGGTTGTGCCAGAGTCGACGGGGCCTCCGCCAGGATCAAGCGCGGCGTCGTCTTCCTGATCCCCCGGCGGAGCTGCACCCTCGTCAGACCCGGCCTCTGTCTCCAGCAGCAGTGCAGCCTGAGTTGACTCCTCACCCACCTCTGCCGCAACGTCGGTCGGACCAGCCAGCGGGCCTGGCACGACTGAGGACCCTGGTCCTCCCGGTCCCGCTCCCGTGTAGAACCGCGTCCCAAACCGGGTGAGCACTACCGCTCCCAGGCCCACCGAGGCAACCACCAACCACAACCCCGCACCCAGCAGCCAGAACACGAAGCCCAGGCACGGAAGATGGCCCAGGACCACCAGCCCCTGCTGCAACAGAGTAATGATGAAGACTCCGAACAGCGCCGAGACAACTGGTGTCGGCTCCCCCTTGTCCTTCTGGAACAAGGGAAGAAGTCGCTCTCCCAACAGGTAACCGGCAACTACCCACCCATAGAGAGCGGCCACCATCAACGCCAGAGCTAGCAACATGCCCACCGGCAACAGGCAACAAGTGATGGCCAACAAAGTGATAACCGCCAGGCCAACGACAAACGTCAGCAGCCCCACCCCAAAGCTGGCCGGCCCGGCATCTCGGATAGCGCCGCCCACTACCTGAGTGTGGTCAGGCAGGAACAGTACTACCAACAGACCGATCACCGCCAGTACCACCGCCAGCAACAGCGCTCGCACGATTTGGAAAAACCCCTCAAAGAAGGCGAAGCCGGTCAGCCGAGGGGGGCGAGCATCGACAAACCTGGTCGGAGGGGGAAAGAAGCGGCCAAAGTCGAACCTGGTTACTTCCGAGATGCCTCCGCTTACCTCGGCCCCTTCGGCCCGCACCACTCGGCCGCCGAAGGAGGTCACCTCCCCGCTAATGCGGGCAGTGGACCCCAGCCTGACGCCCCCCCCAATGGCGGCAACGTCACCCCTCACCTCGCCGTCGATCTCAATCCGGCCGCCAAAGACGACCACATCACCATCAATGCGGCTGCCGGCTGCGGCCTGCAGATTGCCACCAAAGACAACCACGTCCCCGTCGACTTCATCACCCTCATCCAACGTCAGGTCTCTGCCGAAAACAATCTGGCCCGCGCCGCCGTCACCCCCCTGGGCGAAAGCGGGCGTGGTCCAAGCTAACAAGAGAATCAACAGCAACCCTGCGCTCAGTAGTTTCTTTGTCATTTTCTGTCCTCCTGAACAGATTCCTATTCTCAGAGCCGATTATCGCACATCAACCGCCATCGGCGAGTATACCCGCACCCGACCTCCAACGATTCGGGCCCAGGCCAAGAGCAAGCCGACAGTTACCAGTGTGTAGGCTACGAAAGCGGGATGCCTTATGCCATGCTCCAGTGCCCTGGTCACCAATAGCGCCAAGTCAACACAGGCCACTCCGGTTTCTCCCAGAGCCAGAAAGATGTCAATCATCTGACCCCACAGCCCACCAGCCGACACATCTTGCCACACGGCCAACCCGGAGACTGCCATAAGAGCCACCACTGCCAGCCATAAGCCGACTGATGCCACAGCCAGGGTGACCAGCCCGGCCCACACATACCGCCGCCGGCGGCGGGCAGCCAGCCTGGTCTGAAAGCGGGCAACAAAGCCAAGGGACGGTGACACCGTGGGGGCAGATGTCAACCCTGTGTCCGCACGGCGCCATGCTACAAACGTAGCACGGCAGATTGGACAGACAGTGATGTGAGCCTCCATCTGCTCAATTTGGGCCCGGTCCAGCCGTCCATCCAGCCAGAGTGACATCCTTTCACCACACGTATCACATTCTGTTCTCATCGTCATCCCTCCCCGACGGCTTCCAGACCGCCCACCCCGGCCGCGGCGGTGGCGACCGGCATGGCTTCAGCCTGTGCAGCCGACGCAGCCATCATCTGACGGGCACGAAACAGGCGCGACTTGATGGCCGACACCGTTGTGTCAAGCACGCGAGCGATTTCTTCATACGACAGTTCGTGCCAGTAGCGCAGGATCATGGCCGCTCTGTAATCAGGCGGCAGCGATTCCAGCAACGCTCGCACCTGGTGCTTGGCTTCGCGGTTCAGGGTCACCTCCTCGGGCTGCGGCGCTGGATCAGGCAACCAAGACCACGGTGGCAGGTCATCCCACGACACCAGCTTGAAACGGCGGCGCCGCAGCTGATCTATGCAATAGTGCGAGGCGATCGCCAGCAACCAGGAAGAGAACTTGCGATCCGCATCGTACGAGGACAACCGCGTGTAGGCTCGGATGAACGTCTCCTGGGCAGCATCCTCTGCCTCAGTCGGGCTGCCCAGCATCCGATAACACAGATTGAAGACCGGCCGCTGGTACGCCTCCACTAACTGGCCAAACGCATCGTCGTCACCCTGAAGAGCGCAGGCTATCCAGTTTCTTTCTTCGTCTACCATGTTTCGTCCGCCGCCCCGGCTGGTAGCTGGCAGCACCAGGACAGCCATCTTCCCGTTGCTGAAACCCTCGTGCTACTACTCATTACGCAAGAGGTGGACGAAAGTTGCAGCCAGAAGCGTCAATGCTGGTCAAACAAGCATCCCTGCTGCCAGCCGTACGCCAGCGGCCGGCCTCTTGCCGTATCCCCACGGCACTTTTCGCCGAGTGCTGAGCCGCGCCCAGCGAAAGCACCGTTTGACTTCCATGCAAAACCGGGCTATTCTATGCACCGTTGCCGAGAGACCCCTTCGTCTCCAAGAACAAGACATCCCACCCGCCCCAGGAGGCAGTGAATGGACATATTTGACAAATGTTACGGTTTCACGCGCGCGAAGGATGCGATGCGCGATGGTTATTATCCTTACTTCAAGCCGCTCGACAACACCGAAGGCTGCGTGGTACGGGTCGGCGACAAGGAACTGGTGATGGCTGGGTCGAACAACTACGTTGGCCTGACCACCCATCCCAAAGTGCGCCAGGCGGCAATGGAGGCCATCGAGAAATATGGCACCAGCTGCACCGGCTCACGGTTCCTCAACGGCACGCTGACCATTCACTATGAACTGGACAATCGTCTGGCTGAGTTCATTGGCAAGGAAGCGGCTGTATGCTTCAGCACCGGCTATCAGACTAACCTGGGCACGATATCGGCCCTGATGGGCAGAAAAGATGTAGCCATCACTGACAAGGATGATCACGCCAGCATCATTGACGCCTGCGCGTTCTCCATGGGCACCATGAAACGGTTTCGGCACAATGACATGGACCATCTCAAACATGTGCTGGAAAGCGTCAAGGACGCAGACGGTGTCTTGGTGATAGTGGACGGCGTTTACAGCATGGGGGGCGACATCGCGCCATTGCCGGAGATCGTGGAGCTGTGCAAGCGGTACAGCGTCCGGTTGATGCTGGACGACGCCCATGGCCTGGGCGTGATGGGCAAGGGGCGCGGCACGGCCGCTCACTTTGGCCGGACCGATGAGGTGGACCTGATCATGGGGACCTTCAGCAAGTCGTTTGCCTCCATAGGCGGCGTCATCGCTGGGGACGATCAAAGCATCCACTACGTTCAGCATCACGCCCGACCGATGATCTTCAGCGCCAGTCTGGCTCCTCCGAACGTGGCCGCGGTGCTGGCAGCGGTGGAGGTCCTGGAGACCGAGCCACAATGGGTGGAACGGTTGTGGGAGAACACTCACTACATGCAGGCCGGTTTCAAGAGACTCGGCTTCGACACCGGCGCCAGCGAGACCCCAATCATTCCCATCATGATCGGTGACGACTTCCGCACCGTCGGCCTCTGGATGGGACTATTTGAGGAAGGCGTGTACGTCAACCCCATCCTGTCGCCGGCTGTACCGCCCGGCGGTCAGTGTCTGCGCACCAGCTACATGGCTACTCATACCCGTGAGCATCTGGACCGCATCCTGGAAGGGTTCGAGGTGGTGGGCAAGCGAACGGGCATCATCGAGTAGAGAAAGGCAAGCCTCTGCCCCCCACTGTGGCCCTGGAAGCTGACAGCGGATGGCCGGCGCTCACGTCACAACAACCCGTGTTCCCGATACCAGGTGTAGGCGTCCGTTGCCGCCTGGCGGAAGGAAGTCTGAGGCAGTCCCAATTCGCGGACTGCCTTGCTGTTGTCCACGTAGAAGGTCTCACCCCCCAGACGGATCTGCTGGCCCGTAACCAGCGGCGGTGCCGGATAAACCCGGTTGAACAGATCAACGAGGCACGCCAGGGGAGGCAACGACCAGCGCGGCATGGTCAGCACCGGGCCAGGTCCACCGGTGACCTGAGCCACTGTCTCCGCCGCCTCCCAGTGTGACAGGTTCTCTCCGCCCAAGATGTACCGTTCCCCCACCCGACCACGTTCGGCGGCGGCCAGATGTCCGGCCACCACGTCGGACACGTGGATGATGTTCGAGCCACCCGGTGGCACCATGCGCAGCTGGCCTTTGATCGATGCCCGGATGATGCTGCCGGAGACGAAATTCAAGTCACGCGGCCCGATGACAATGCCAGGATTGACAATGACGCCTGGCAGTCCCTGGTCAATTGCCTTCTGCACCTCCAACTCGGCCAAGTATTTGCTGTGACCATAGGCGAACCAGCTGAAATCAGGCGAAAAGACCTGCGATTCGTCTGCTAGCGCGTTGTCCGCCGGATAGCCCAGTGCCGCCACCGAGCTGGTGTGCACCACCCGTTGAATGCCGGCGGCCAGCGCCGCCTGCATCACACAGCGCGTACCATTCACGTTTACCCGGTACACTGTTTCCCTATTGCTGCGCCAATACTGGGATATGGCCGCCACGTGAAAGACCAGGTCGCAGTCCTGCATCGCCGTCCCCAATGACTCTGGATCCAGAATGTCGCCCGTGACATACTCCACTGGCACGTCAGCCAGGGCATCCAGCCGCGATGTGGCCCGACGCAGCACCCTGACCCGATCACCGCGGTCTGCCAACGCCGCCGCCACGTTGGAGCCGACAAATCCCGTGGCTCCGGTCACCAATGTCTGCATGTAGATCGCTCCCAGAACGGAACTTCGGCCAGTATATCACGGGGTCCTGCCACTGACAAGAGT
>JAUVRU010000354.1 GCA_030597485.1 Anaerolineae bacterium | reverse complement strand
CGTGGCTCCCCCTGGCCCAAAGCCGGTCGAAGTCGTGACGAAGTCAGCGCCAGCCGATTCGGCCAGTTGACACGCCTTCACCTTCTCGTCATCGGTCAGCAAGGCCGCTTCGATGACCACTTTGCAGATGGCGCCTGCATCGTGACAAATCCGGGTGATAGCTGCAATGTCGTGCTGCACCACGTCATACTTGCTGCTCTTGAGCGCGCCCACGTTGATCACCATGTCCAGCTCGGTGGCGCCGTCCTCAATGGCCTGTTGTGCTTCGTAGGACTTAACCCTTGTGCTGGTTGCGCCCAAAGGGAAGCTGATGGCTGAGGCAACTGCCACTCCCGAGCCCAGCACCATCTGGCTGCACATGTCCACGTAGACCGGGTTCACAGCCACTGCCGCCAGGTGATAGTCGATGGCTTCCTGGCACAACTGGGCAATTTGTGCTTCCGAAGTGTCTGGTTTGACCATCGTATGGTCGATGTAGCGGGCAATGTCAGGCGTCAACTTGGAGCTCCTTCTACCTCGTTGTGGGGATGGCGAACAGCGTGAGGATGGGAGATGTTGCCCGATATCGACGCTGGCGCTGCCACCAGCGTGCCATCGAAGGCGGCTGGGGCGGTCACAAGAGCCAAGAAACCGCTGTTGCCGTCAGGTGGTTCGGACTGGCGCAGGGATCTTGCCCATTCTGGTAAGTCAAGTATGCCCGCGTTTGGCAACGCAAGCCACTCGTGTCGCGGGTCAGGCGCGCTTGCCAGCGGCTGGGAGTCCGAAGTCTCCGACTTGGGCCGACGTCGGGAGACGTCGGACTCCGTGATGGGCAGAGGAACAATACATCCCGGTGTGCTCAGCTCGAAGGCAGATCCCCCGGTGATCACTGGCTGGCTCCACTAGTGTCGGACAGCACTTCGCTGACATATACGGGACGTTCCTCGAGAAATGACTTGGTGCCAGCCAATACCCCGGCCACGGCCCAGCGGCCATCCGTGCCACCCACCGACGGAGCTGTATCCGTCTGAATGCAGTGAACGAAGTGCTCCATCTCGCGGATGTAGCCCCAGGCAAAACGTTCGGCCCAGGTGCGGTAGATGGGTGTCACCAAACCGTGATCGCGGTCGGTGCATACCACCACTGCCTGTCCCTGCGCCTCGCCAATCTGCATGATTCCGCGCTCACCCACAATCTCGACACGTGCATCATACCCATATTCACAGGGACAGATTCCCGAGATGCTGCCCAATCCGCCGTTTTCGAATCGCAAATTGACCAACACGTTGTCGTAGAATCCCGGCGTTTCAATGCCGTGGGCGTTGCCCTTGAAGTTGGCGATCTCAGCATACACGCGTTCAGGATTCGAGGACATCAACCAACGGGTGCAGTCCCAGTCGTGACTGTTGACCTCAGCCAGCATGCCGTTCGACGTTCTGATGTCACGTGCCCACGGGGGCGGGAGGCCTGGACCGTGGCTCAGCGACTTGATCATCATGGGTTGCCCGATCTCTCCTGCCTGGATGCGCCTGGCTGCTGCCACAAACTCAGGATCGGAGCGGCGCATGAACCCCATTTGTAGCAGGACTCCGCTGCGTTCTGCCGCCAGCATGATGTGGTCACACTCGGCGAGCGTGAGAGCCATTGGTTTCTCAAGGAGTATATGTTTTCCCGCATCGGCCGCCAGCAGGGCGATGGGATGGTGAGTGAACGTTGGCGTTGTGATGACCACAGCCTCGAACTCGATGTTATCAAGCGCCGCTTCCAACGAGTCGAAGCGGGAGTCTATCCCGAACTGGTCCCCGGTAGATCGCAATGCCTCCGGGTCTGGGTCAACGATGCCGACCACGCTCGCGGCCGGAACGTGGTTGACCAGTGAATTGGCGTGAACCTTGCCGGCCCGCCCGGCACCGACCAGGCACACTCGTATCCGACTCGACATTTGCGCTACTCCCTTGCTGTGTCAGACAGACTTGGCACGTCGCTATCACTCCGGTGGGGACGGAACCTCGGTCAGACTGTCGAAGAGCGGCTTGGTGGTTGACAGCATCGAGGTGTAGAGCTCAGCCAGGGGTCTGTAGTAGTCGTGGTACTGCGGACGGGGTTCAACACGATTGATCGGTTGCACGAATTGCTTGGCTGTGGCGATCATGTCGGTGAAGACACCCACTGCATAGCCGCCGACGATGGCTGAACCTTGCACTGCGAGTTCTTCGCGGTTGAGCTGCACATAGGGGATTCCCAGCACGTCGGCCTTGATCTGGTTCCACAACTTGCTGGCGGCCCCACCGCCAATCACCCGTGCTTCCTTGAACTCCAGGCCGGGCAGCAGTGCCTTCTCAATTGCCACATAGAAGGCGTATTCGTATGCGACTGCTTCCAACATAGCTCGGTAGAGGTGTGGCTTCCGGTGACTCCAGGTCAGGCCCAACCACGATCCTCTGGTGTCGGAGTCACTAGGACAGACGCGGCCGCCCAGATGGGGCAGAAAGAGAAGTGAATCAGAACCAGCCGGGACTTCTGATGCCGCCTGGTCCAGAAGGGCGTAGACGTTGCCTCCGCTGGCCTCTGCCTGGGCTTTCTCCTCCTGAGCCAGTTCATCTCGGAACCAGCGGAGGTTCAACCCGCCGCCGTTGATATATGCCAGCGCATACCAAAGGTTCGGGGGGACCAGGTGGGCGGTAAACAAGGTCTTGTGCTCGGTGTCGGGCACGTACCGGTCGGTGCAGATGGCGAAGACGGAGGCCGTGCCAGCCACGTCCAGGACTGTGCCGGGCTCTACCATAGCGGCTCCCAGTGTGCCGGCAGCCTGATCACCACAACCGGCCGTGATCGGCGTCCCAGCCATCAGGCCGCAGTCCTCGGCCGCGGTGGCGGTCAGTTTCCCGATAATCTCCCACGGCTCCACAATGCGGGGCAGCTTCTCCATCGGCACATCGAAGAGTTGACACAGCTCTGAGTCCCAGACTGTCTTCACCGTGTCACAGAATGAGGAGAAGTTAAGGTGCGTGTAGTCAATATAGGCGTCGTCGGCTTTCAGTCCTGCCATACGGCCGGCGACGTAGGTGGTGGGCATCACGAACTTGCGGATTCTCTTGAACACCTCGGGTCGTTCGTGCTTCCACCACAGGATTTTCGGTCCGTGGTTGTAGCTGGGCGGCCCTCCGGTTCTCCTGATGATCAGATCCTCGTGAGGCTTCATCATCTCGATGTAGGGCTTGCATCGCGTGTCCAGCCAAGAATCGTATGGGGTGGGGGTTCCCCAATCCTCATCCACGGTGGCCACACCGGCCATCTGTCCGTCGAAGGTGATGGCGGCCACGTCGGCCGGGTTGATGTTGCTTTTCTCCACGCACTCTTTGATAGTGCGGACTGAAGAGCCGTAGAAATCGTCGGGATCCTGCTCCACCCAGCCGGGTTTGGGATAGTGGAGCACTGTCTCCTCATAGGCGCTGGCGAGCAGATTCCCGCCGGCATCAAAGACAGCAGCCTTAGTGCCTGTGGTCCCCAAATCGACGCCGATCCGGACTGGTTTGCTCACTTCTTCACCTCCGTGGTTTCGTGCCTTCTTCCCAGTGAGGGGGGACTCCTCGGTTGAAGCAGTCTCCTGCTGGGCATGCTGTAGACAGGTTGGACGTTTGAAAGAGCTGTCAGCCCTTGGCCTGGCCACCGGCCGCGTTGACTACCTGCCCGGCCGTGATGAAGGCAGGAGCCGGCGCTTGAGACCTGGCACTATTCTATCACAAACCGT
>JAUVRU010000217.1 GCA_030597485.1 Anaerolineae bacterium | reverse complement strand
CCAGTGCCAGGAGCACTGCCTGCGCCGCGAAGCGCATGCGGACCCGCACCCGGGGCTGGGTGTGTGGCTCCCTGGCCAGATACTCGTGGATGTCGAAATCAGGTGGCGTCTCGAAAGTCGTGTCCAGCAGCGTCAGGTCGATGATGCGGTCGACCCTGAAGGAACGAATGGCCTCGCGCAGGTGACAGTGGCCCACGACGTACCACCAACCCCAGCGGTGGACCAGCGCATAAACATCGAGGTCGCGCTGCAGCGGTTCTGGCTGGTTCCGTCCCCGGTAAACCATCGTCACCCGCCGCTGCTGGCGCACCGCGTGCCGCAGCTTCTCCAGGCGCGAGGCCAGCAGTTTGTGGTCGGCCCGGTGCATATGAGTCGCCACCAGCGTCCGCCGCGCCCAGGCCACCTCGTGCCGCTGCTCGTCGGGGAGCCCATTGTCAAGTTTGGCCAGCGCTCCCCGGGCGGCGTCCTGGTACAGCTGGCCCCACATCTCTCCCACCTGGCTGGTCCCCAAGTAGACGGCCACGGCCTCTTCCGGGGTGAAGACCAATGGGGGCATCTTGTAGCCTCGCACCAGCGAGAAGCCACCGTAGGGACCGCGCTCGGAGTAGACCGGGATGCCCATATCGTCCAGCATGGCGATGTAGCGATGAATCGAACGCACGGAAACGCCCAGCTCCTGAGCCAGTTCGGCCGCCTTCTGGTTGGGCCGCCGTTGCAAGAGCATAATCAGCGAGATCAGTCGGGTGGCCGTGTTTGGCATCGAGCTCTACCCTGACCGTTCAATGGACCCTCTGTAGCATCATCCTAACACAGATTTATGACAGTTCCTGGCATAATTGTAAGCCACTTGCGGCGGAAATCAAACCGGTCGAACCAGGATGCCTGCCCTGCGTTGGCTGCGGACACCGCCCGGCACGTCCAGGGATGACGGTGGCGTGACATTGCTGTTGGGGGGTGCGTATGCTTCAGGTTCTTGGGTGGGGTGGCATCGCCTCACGACGGCCTCTCCAGAGGATGCTAACCCATCCAGAGGATGCTAGCCTATCCAGAGGACGCTAGCCCGTGAGGATACCCTGTTCTGCTATGTTGGGTTGTCGGGTGCCCGCCTGACTGGATTGACGCCCTGCCAGCACTGGGTTACAATGCAGCCGAGGCTGTCTCTGCTTGCATCAATCTCGGCACCGGCCGAGAGGGATTTCTTGAACACTGGAATGCTCTGCGACCGCCGATGGGTGAAGCGACTATGCCCCCGAACTCGTTGGGAGATGCACCGATATACGAGCGCGTCTACGCCGTCGTCAGCCAAATCCCGCATGGCCGGGTGGCCACCTATGGTCAGATAGCCTCAATCGTGGGCGAGTGTAGCGCTCGAATGGTGGGCTACGCGATGGCTGCCCTCCCTCCTGACACCACCGTGCCGTGGCAGCGGGTGATCAATCGCCTGGGCAAGATCAGTCTGCGCACCAGCGGCACCGGCAGTGCCCGGCAGCGCCAGCTGTTGGAGGCGGAAGGGGTTCGGTTTGACGGGCAGGGGCGGGTGGATTTCGACGAAGTGGGCTGGCCCGGCCCGGACTGGGAGTGGCTGGAGACTGTTGGCTTGGGGCCCAGTGAGCCATCTGGCAGGAGCAATTCCGGCAGCTGTGCCAATCAATCGGAGCGGTACAGCCTGTGGTGACGTGGACCGCTCTCTCCGGGAGATCTTCGTAATGGTCTCTTGGTGGGGCTGTGAGGAACAGACTACACCATTCAACACAGATCATCCGTCTATGAATTGTTCCGAGTGTCAGGACAATTCAGTGGAGCGATCAGGGGAGGAGGTGTGAATGGCCGATATACCTGAGAAAGCGACGTTGACTCGAAGAATAATGATAGTTGGTGGGCTCACGTTGGCAATTGCAGTGGTTGGTTCTGGCATCTACCTGAGTGCCGCTGGCCGGGGCGACACGCTGGCAATGGATCAAACGAGCCCAACGTTCAAGGGCGGAATACCGCCCATAGACGCCGCCGCGCCGACCAACCTGGAGACAGCAACATTCGCACTGGGCTGATTCTGGGGTCCAGACTCCCGGTTCGGGAGCATGCCGGGCGTGGTTCGTACCCGGGTGGGATACTCCGGTGGTACAAAGGAGAATCCCACCTATCACGACCTGGGCGATCATATGGAGACGGTCCAGATTGACTACGATCCGACCCAAATCACGTACCAAGAACTCCTGGACATTTTCTGGGAGAGCCACAATCCGGCACAACAGGCCTGGTCACGGCAATACATGACAGCCGTGTTCTATCTCAATGATGAGCAGGAAGTGTTGATCACGGAAACGCGAGATCGCGAGTCTGCCGAGATACAGGGCAAGGTCTACACTCAGATTCTCCCGGCCTCAGAGTTCTATCTGGCCGAAGACTATCACCAGAAGTACTGGCTGCAGAACGAGCCGGCCATCGTGACGGAGTACAGGGAGATATACCCAGACACGGCCAACTTCGTGGCCTCCACTGCCGCTGCCCGGGTGAACGGGTACCTGCGCGGCTATGGCACGGTAACTCAACTTGAGGCAGAGTTGAATGGGCTGGGTCTGTCCTCAGAGGGAAGCGCAAGACTGCTCGAGATCGTGAGGGCACTGCACCGGTAGCTGGTCAGCAGGACTGGCTCGCTGGCCGGAACAGGTGTCTTGGGCGCTCTTTGTTGTCGCGGTGTGGTTCGATTGAAATGGGGCAAGAAATGGGTTGGGCAGATCCAACGCTGCCGGCCCTGTCCGGAAGACTTCGCATTGTGGTAGGAGATCTTGTGCATATGTTCCGGGTCTGAAGGGAGCAGCCGAGAGGCCCGGTGGGGGCAGCAACGCATGGTCAAAGGATGTGTGAAGGCTCGCTTCCACCGTTGCTGGGTCAGCTGCCGGTCGTTGCGAATCAGGTGTTAACCGGCGATGTCAGGGCCATTCTGATGGAGTGCCAGCAGGGCTTCCACACGACGGGCCGCATCGGCGTTACGCCTACAGTGCAGCCAGATGCGAAATGCCAGGATGTGGCGATGAATGCTACGCAGCAGTTTTCGCATTGATGATGTCTCCTGCTTGATCTGTTTTGAGTTTACCATAAAACACTAGTGTGTGTCACCAGTGGTAACTCGGACATGAGCTACCGAGTAGCCTTGAGCTGGTCACTCAACGTGGAGACGAACCCATGTGCCGGTGCCCATCGATCGAACCTGTTCGCGTGGCAGAGGCGCTTGACACTCCCATGCATGGCTCTATAATGCCCTCGGTCAACGGTGCGGGTGTTTGCAGCTTGTCTCAGCCTCCACAAGACTCAGGGGAAATGTCCGCTTTGTCTGGCGTTTGACTGGTTTCTCAATGAGGTCAATGAGGAAGGGGCGTAAGATGATTGAGATTGACACCTCTTCCGGGGCGGTCACTCGAGTGCCTGGCTTCCAGGCGACCGGGGTTGCCTGTGGGCTGAAAGAGAGTGGTCAGGCCGATCTGGCCCTGGTCGTGTGCGAGCGGCCAGCGGCGGCGGCGGCCCTGTTTACCACCAATGCCTTCAAGGGGGCGCCGGTGCTGTATGACTCATCGCTGCTGGGTCGATATGAGCCCGTTTCCATCCAGGCCGTCGTTGCCAATGCCGGCAACGCCAATGCGTGCACCGGGGAGCAAGGGCTGCGGGACGCTGAGCGGATGGCCCGACTGACAGAAAGCCACCTTCATCTGCCGGCGGACAGTGTCCTGGTGCTGAGCACCGGCATTATCGGCCACCTCATGCCAATGTCGAAGGTCGAGGCCGGGATTGAGGCGGCGTGCCAGACGCTCTCCCCCACTGGCGGCGCAGATGCGGCCCGAGCGATCATGACAACTGACCTGGTGCCCAAAGAAGCCTATGTCCAGTTCGACGCAGGTGGGGTTGGGGCAATGGCCAAAGGCAGCGGCATGATCCATCCTGATTTGGCTGCGCCAGGTTCACGCTCCAGCCAAGGAGGCGGGCCCCACGCCACCATGCTGTGTGTCGTCGTAACCGATGCGGTTGTGCCGGCTACCGTGCTGCAAGTGGCATTGGAAGGGGCTGTCCATGCCAGCTTCAACCGCATCACTGTCGACGGCGACACCAGCACCAACGACACAGTGGTGTTGCTGGCCGGGGGGCAGGCGGGAAACAAGGCAATTGAGCCCGGTACAGATGCCTATCGGAGGTTTGAGGTTGCGCTAGCTGGCGTATGCTTGTCGCTGGCCAGGCAGATTGCGCGCGATGGGGAGGGCGCCACGCGTCTGGTGGAGATTGTTGTGCAGGGCGCGGTCAGCGACGAGGAGGCTGAACGGGCGGCTAAGACGGTGGCCACCTCACCCCTGGTGAAGACGGCCATCTTCGGCGCTGATCCCAACTGGGGCCGGGTTCTGGCCGCCATTGGTCGCAGCGGAGCGGCCGTGGATCCGGCGCGGACCGGCCTCTGGCTCAACCGTATCCAGCTGGTGGCTGAGGGAATGCCGCTTCCCTTTGACCCGGAATCTGCTCACGAAGCACTCAAGGGGGCCGAAGTGACGTTTGTCGCCGATCTCGGACTTGGGTCGGGAAAGGCCACTGTGTGGACGTGTGATCTGTCGTACAAATACGTTGAGATCAACGCCGAGTACCATACCTGAAGATAAGAACTTCACGGGAGGGCACAGCCCCTGTGCCTGAATCATCCAATCTCGTATGACGCACGGTTTTCTGTTATAATGTCCCCCAGCGATACTTGGAGGCTCGCGAATGACAAGCATAACCAAAGGGATTGTCGCCTATATTGTCATTGCATTCGCGATGGCCTGGATTCTGTGGGAGGTCCCCATACGCCTTGGCCTGTCGTTGCAAAGCCCTCTGACTCAGTTGGTGATCTTGCCTGGGGCTTTCTCACCGGCTGTGGCAGCGCTTGTCGTTCGCAAGTGGATCACCGGGGAAGGGTTCGCGGATGCTGGTTTGCGGTTGAACCTGCGGACGAAATGGCCCTACTATCTGGTTGCCTGGCTGCTGCCGCTGGGGGTGACGTTGGGCGTTGTGTTTCTGAGCGTGGCCTTTGGTGG